>NZ_LZHM01000083.1:0-51885 GCF_001690875.1 Gilliamella sp. wkB18 | reverse complement strand
GTGCTCTTTAAGTTCAAGGCGGTAGTCTATGCCATTAAGTCCGTGGCTTCTAAGTATTTGTTCAACCACGCTTACTACGCTTTGGTTCTGGAATATGGCACAGTTGCGGTTTAACGTTAGTCTAGCTAGTCGTGGCGATAAGACCACTTGATAATGCGCTTCTTCTTTATTCACCGATAATTGGCTAAACTCGGTGATAATACCATAAACCTTGCGGGTGCTTTTATCATTGGTAAAATCACCCAAGGCACGGATTGCAGAACTGAGCGCATCGCTTACAACAGAATTAAATGAGAAAGTAGCCGGTTGGTTTAAAAAAGCATCGGTAGATAGGGTTTTATTGGCACTGGTAAAAGTAATGGTGTAACGCCACAGCTGGTTTAAGGCCTCTTCGCCTTTGACGTTTAACACCGATATAGGAGTGCTGAGTTCATCAATGGTTAGTGTGTAACGGTTATGGCTAACTTTATTTGTTAATTGGCTAAGCAAGTCTTTCCCTGCTTGTTCGACGATTTTATCTAAATGTTTTACCATGCGTTCTCCTATCATTCATCCTTTTTAATTCATAATTTAATCTGATTTTTATTAATATTTCATTGAGTTATTTAGATCTTTAATAATATAGCAGTCAAAAGAGAAAATTATAGCATGGTTTATTTTAATTAATGCTTTTTCTAACTTATCAATCTATAACATAAAAATTCAAATCGCTTAATATTGATTAATCTATTACAGCAATATAACAACCCCATAAAATCAATATAACAATGCAATCTTTATAATCGAATTAAATAACCTTAAGGTGTTCGTAATATTTTATTGATTAAATTACATTGATAATCTATTTATTGCTGATAATATAATTTAACTCATAAAATTTTTCAAATTTTTTTTAGAAAAATGTATTAAACAATTCACAAAATTATTTTAAATAGGATTAATTTTTGATGAAACTTTAACTTATATTTAGCGTAACAATGAAGACTAACGTAATAATGCCAATTAGTACCTGTAATTCATTAAAGCGAAAGCTAACTGAATTAATGCAGCATAAGTTTTTTTTGTATGTAATTTAAATAAAATTTTTAGGATAGGAACTTTTACCGAACTAAATGCATCTTGTTTATTATTTGATTTTACATCTGATTTTGATTATTTCCAGTTACCGCAAACTGATATAAATGATGTGCTAAAAATCATGACTAGTAAAGTTTTAAATCTAAAAATCAGTTTTAACTGTTTTGTGAGCTTGGTGCCAGTGGTCGGACTCGAACCGACACGCTTTTAAGGGCGGCGGATTTTGAATCCGCTGCGTCTACCAATTTCGCCACACTGGCATTAGAAGTGTAAATAAACTAGAGCATTATACTAAGCTGTGTGATATCTGCAATATATATTATAACAAAGCGCTTTGTTTGCCTAAAAATTCGGCTACCACTTGCGCTTCCATGCAGGTAGCTTTTTAAGAATTGTATAAGCGGTTTGTTTTGCAATCGGATAATCAACATTATGTTTTTCGACATAACTTAAGGTTAAATCATGCCATTTTTCATCAAATGTTTTCATTCTGCCGTCATCATGAGCACAATACTTACAATAATTTTTTGTTATATCATGCAAAGGATAATCACCAATAGATGTCATTGGCATTCCGCATGCAATACACATTTTCATATATTGAGTCTCGTTTAATTTAACTAAGGCTTTAAGCTATTTAATATAACAAATTATAAAAGATGCTACTCCGAGCTAAACCAGATTACAAGATATAGTTGCAATAAGGTAATATAAATTATAAAGTCAAACTGATTTGTGGTGATTCTTGTGTTGATTGTGAATGTTGTTGACTCAAAAGAATAGAACGCTTTCTTTTGGCCCTTTGCTTGCATAAGCGCAATACTTCTTGTTTTTGCGTATTGGAGAAATTTAACCAGTTAAATCTTTCATTTCTTGAACGGTAACACATTTTACAATATCCCTGTTTATCAGTTTCACAAACACGCCTACAGGGACTTTGAATATCAAAGAATTCGATCTGTTCCAATTCGTGATACCTCTTTTAACGAACACTAATAATTTAATTATTGATCTTTTAAGCCTAACCCCTTACTTAGCACTTTGAAACAATTACCACATTCATGAGTTGCCGCATGAAGCAATGTTTGCGTAGGTGCATGGATTAATTTATTGGTTAGTTTTCGTGAGAACTTAGCTAAAACATCATCAATATTGGCACCTTGTTTGATTGCATTTAAAGCTTTGATTTCTAGCTCTCGTTTAATATTCTCAGCATTATTACGATACTGTTTTACATAATTAATTGCATGACGGGTTTTGAGCCAATCAATAAATTGTTCTGCTTGTTCTTGAATAATATATTGCGCTTCTTTTGCTGCAATGGCTCTTTGTTCTAGGTTACTTTCTACCATTTTTTGTAAATCATCAACAGTGTAAAGATGTACATTTTCAAGTTGCTTAATTTCTTCTTCAACATCACGCGGTACAGCTATATCTATAAATAACATTTGTCGATAATTTCGTGCCTGTAATGTTCTTTCAACCATGCCTTTACCAATAATAGGTAGAGGACTCGCTGTAGAGCTGATAACTATATCAACATCCTTTAATCGATTAGCAATATCAGGTAATGAGATGATCTCAGCATCCATGGTAGAAGCTAATTTTAAGGCTTTTTCGCGAGTACGGTTAGCAACAATAACATGATTAAAATTATGTGGTTTTAAGTATCTTGAAATAAGTTCAATTGTTTCGCCTGCACCAACAAGCATTACATTTAATTGATTTGAATCGACAAAAAGGCTACGAGCAACAAGGCAAGCAGCATAGGCAACAGAAGCAGTATTAGCACCAATATTTGTTTCTGTTCTGACAATTTTTGCCACATGAAAAATAGTTTGAAACAACTTCTTTAGGTTAGGCGATAAACAATGATTATTTTGTGCAAAACCATATGCCTGTTTTACTTGTCCTAAAATCTGCGGCTCACCAAGCACCATTGAGTCCATACCACTTGCAACTGACATTAAGTGTTCAACTGCACGTTGTCCTTGATGCCAATATATAGCTTCTTGATAGCGAGTCATATCTACATTATGGAATTGTCCAAGCCAACGTTCAACCGATCGCTTTAATTTTAGGTGATCGGTTTCTTGCTCATAACTTATATAAATTTCAGTGCGATTACAGGTAGATAATATAACACAACCTTCAATTAAAGGATGCTGAAAAAGGCTATACAGCGCTTTATCGATAATTTCATTAGTAAAGGCAATTTTTTCCCGTAAAGCCACTGGTGCTGTTTTATGATTAACACCTAATATTGTAATAGACATTGCATTTTTCTTTTATAATCGTTTATAAGACATAACTTTTTTACTAAGTGTCTTGTTGCCGACATTATACATAAAAAAATATTAAACGTTAATTGACAGTTACTTTTTCTATTCAACTTATTATCAGTTATAATGTTGCAATCTAATGTGCATAAACAACTAACGAGTTATTTTATGTTTAAATTTAAATATATATTGATAGTAATGCCTTTATTGCTTAGTGCATGTCAAATAACACCTAAAGACGTTACATCTATTCAACAACAATGGCAAATTCATCAAGAAGATTTAAAACAAATAAATACTTTTCAAGTTAATGGAAGCATTGCGTATTTTAGCGACAAAAGTCGTAACTATGGACGTTTTTTAATTATTCAACAATCTGTTGATCGTTATGGAATTAAGCTTACAACACCACTTGGTGGTAATATTTTCACTTTAAAAGTAGATACTAATTATGCGGAATTAATAGATCGAAATGGCTATCGTTACATCGATAATAATGTTGAAAATCTAATAAGAAAGATCTCGAATATTAATATTCCCCTTAATTCGTTACATGATTGGCTAAAAGGGTATTCTAATGATATTGCTAATGATAAATTAGATAATGCTGGTCGGTTAATATCGACCTCATTTATGCAAGATAGCAAAAAATGGAATGTAAAAATTGCAAATTACATAGCCTACTCATTAAAAAATAGAAATATAGATATGCCGGCAACAATTGAGCTTACCCATGATGATGAACGCATCCGTTTAAAAATTGATAAGTGGATATTAAAATAATAAGGATTTTTTTATGAAACAATGGTTATCACCAGCTAAATTAAATCTATTTTTGTATATTACAGGCCGTCGTCCTGATAATTATCATAACTTACAAACCTTATTTCAATTTATTGATTATTATGATAAATTATCATTCACTTTACGCAAAGACGGAGTGATAAATTTAAATACCACATTTTTTCAAATTCCAACACATAAAAACTTAATTGTTATTGCGGCCGAATGTTTAAAATCTTATGTTAATCAACAGAATTTAGGTGTTGATATCACTATTGAAAAAAAAATACCCATGGGTGGAGGGCTTGGTGGCGCATCATCAAATGCAGCAACTGTTTTGGTTGCCTTAAATCAACTATGGCAATTGAACTTATCAAACGATATATTAATGAATATTGGACGAAAAATTGGCGCAGATGTTCCCATTTTTATTTATGGTCACGCAGCTTATGCTCAAGGTATAGGTGATCAGTTTGAAATCGTCAATATTCCTGAACATTGGTATTTAATCACCTATCCTAATATTGAAATTTCCACCGTCAAAGTATTTAATGATCCACAACTTAAGCGTGATACGCCGTTTCGTAATCTTGAGGAGTTACTGTCATTAGCATTAGATGATTTTAGTAATGATTGTGAGCCAATTGTACGTAAACGTTATTCTAAAGTGGACGAACTTATAACATTTCTTTCGCAATTTGCACCTACCCGATTAACTGGTACTGGAGCATGCGTTTTTACTCGTTGTAACTCCAAAGAGCAAGCTAAAAAAATCCAAGCACAGTTAAGCAAATTGTCTGTTCAAAGCTTTATTGCTAAATCATTAAATACATCTCCTTTATACTCAAATTTAATATAAAATTGAATATCACATATTATGTGACAAGTAATAACCTCTGTTGCAATTTTTAAATAATTATTCATTGATGTTAATTTGCTGATTTATAGGAAAATAAAAATGAAACAATATAAAACTGATTTAGTTTAGTTTTATTAGGTGATGATCGCTATAATGTATCATCCTAGATGCTCATAAAGCTGCAAAACAACCGACACGTTATTTTTTGATTACTTCTTTATCATTCTTTTTCTAAAAATGATATATATTAAACCAACATATACCGTTAAAAAAATTGGCTACCTTTTAGACTTTATTAAAATTTATGAAATTTTAATTGATAATTATTATTTTATAAAAAACTGTTTTCAAATAAAAAGTTAGCACATTTTTTCAAAAAATTACTGATATAAAGCCAATTAGTAATGAAAACAAGTTATATAATTGTAATCAATAAACAACTATTTTTGGATTGATTTATCGAAAATTTGTAAAAATTGTTGCTAGCTAGAAATTTATGTTATATGTTGTATAGCAGTATTGATAATTAATTAACTTATTGGCTTTTGATTTTATGATTTGTTTTTGCATTTTTATTACTAGTTTTGTTGCTAAACACCACCACCATCATCATTCCTGAATAGTCTTCGGGCGATTGGTGCTGGAAGACTTTGGTCTTCCGGTGATATCGCAAAAACAAATAGAAAACCCTCGGAAGATCAAACTTCCGAGGGTTTTTTGTTTGTGGTTTATAAATTTTTTAGATAACTTTGGAGAAAAATATGTTGGATAATTCGCGTTTACGCATTGCTATGCAAAAGTCAGGTCGATTAAGTGACGAATCAAAAAAGTTACTTGCCCAATGTGGTATTAAAATTAATCTTCAAGAACAACGTTTGATCGCTTTTGCTGAAAATATGCCCATTGATATCTTGCGTGTTCGTGACGACGATATCCCCGGACTGGTCATTGATGGCGTTGTCGATATTGGGATTGTCGGCGAAAATGTTTTAGAGGAGGAAGTATTAGATAGGCAGGCCGAAGGCGAAGATCCACAATTTAAAAAATTGCGCAGTTTAGATTTTGGTGGCTGTCGGTTGTCGATCGCAGCACCGCGTGATTTTGAGTATACAGGACCAGAATGTTTAAATGATTTGCGTATTGCCACCACTTACCCTCACCTACTCCGCCGTTATCTTGCTCAATATAATGTTAACTTTAAAACATGTTTGCTTAATGGTTCGGTCGAAGTTGCCCCTCGGGCTGGGCTTGCCGATGTAATTTGTGATTTGGTTTCGAGTGGTGCAACGCTTGAGGCTAATGGACTAAAAGAGATTGAAATTATTTATAAATCAAAAGCCTGCTTAATTCAACGTCAAGGCGAAATGTCGCCAATAAAACAGGCGTTAATCGATAAAATCATGACACGCATTCAAGGCGTTATTCAAGCGCGTGAATCCAAATATATTATGCTCCACGCCCCTACTGAGGTGTTAGATGATATTGTTGAGCTATTACCGGGGGCCGAAAACCCAACCATTTTACCGTTAACGGGCGAGCAAAATCGTGTTGCGCTACATATGGTGAGTAGTGAATCTCTTTTTTGGGAAACCATGGAAAAATTAAAAACATTAGGCGCAAGTTCAATTCTTGTATTACCAATTGAAAAAATGATGGAGTAATAATATGAAACTCTCTTATTGGCAACAATGTACTAACGAACAACAAAAAGCGCTACTAACTCGCCCTGCAATTACTGCTTCTGATTCGATTAGTCAATCGGTAACTGATATTTTGGGTCAAGTTAAACAAAATGGTGATGAGGCATTAAAAACGCTTAGTAACAAGTTTGATAAAGTTCAGATCAAGCAATTTAAATTAACTCAAGATGAAATTAAAGCTGCAACTTGCCGAGTTAATTCAGAATTGAAACAAGCTATGCAACTTGCTGTTTCTAATATCGAAAAATTCCACCTAGCTCAAGTAAAACAAGCTATTACAGTTGAAACAATGCCAGGTATAAATTGTCAGCAAGTGACTCGCCCAATTGAATCAGTAGGACTATATATTCCTGGTGGCTCAGCACCTTTATTATCAACCGTATTAATGCTAGCAATCCCTGCAAAAATTGCAGGATGTAGTAAAGTTATTTTATGCTCGCCGCCTCCGATTGCTGATGAAATATTATATGCGGCTGAACTTTGTGGCGTGACCGAAGTTTACCAGCTTGGTGGAGCCCAAGCAATTGCAGCTATGGCATTTGGAACCGAATCAGTGCCTAAAGTAGCTAAGATTTTTGGTCCTGGAAATGCTTACGTTACCGAAGCCAAACGCCAAGTTAGCCAACGCCTTGATGGCGCAGCCATTGATATGCCTGCAGGTCCATCTGAAGTATTAGTCATTGCTGATAGTTCGGCTAATCCAGCTTTTATTGCAGCCGATCTTTTGTCGCAAGCTGAACATGGTCCTGATTCACAAGTTATTTTGTTAACACCTGATGAAAAAATAGCACAAGCAGTATCGATTGAAGTCGATAAACAACTTACGCAACTATCCCGCCAGAATATCGCTGAAAAATCATTGCAAGAAAGTCGCCTTATTGTAACTAAAGATTTGGATGAATGTGTTGCTATTAGTAATCGCTATGGTCCCGAACACTTAATTATTCAAACTGCAAATGCGGATGAATTAGTTGAGCAAATTACTAGTGCTGGCTCAATCTTTTTAGGGGATTGGTCACCGGAGTCAGCAGGTGATTATGCATCAGGAACCAATCATGTATTACCAACTTATGGTTATACAGCCACATATTCTAGTCTTGGGCTTGCTGATTTTCAAAAACGTATGACGGTGCAAAAATTAACACCAGAAGGATTAAAAGCAATAGGTAATGCCGTTGAGCTTATGGCAGAGGCTGAACAACTAACCGCTCATAAACAAGCAGTTAGTCTTCGTTTATCGGTATTAAATTCAATAAATCAAAAATAGGTAGTTAAAATGGATATTAATAAATTAGTTCGAAAAAATGTTCAGCAATTAACACCTTATCAATCTGCTCGGCGAATTGGTGGTCAAGGCGATGTGTGGCTAAATGCCAACGAGTACCCCGTTGCTCCACATTTTGACTTGACAGATCAAACCTTAAACCGTTATCCAGAACCGCAGCCTGAAAAAGTAATTCAGCGTTATGCACAATATGCAGGGGTTAAAACTGAACAAGTGCTTGTTAGCCGAGGAGCTGATGAGGCCATTGAGCTTTTAATGCGTGCATTTTGTGAGCCTCAGCACGATAGTATTTTATATTGTCCACCAACTTATGGCATGTACCAAGTAAGTGCTGAGACATTAGGTATTAAAACCAAAACTGTGCCAACCACTTCTGATTGGCAACTTGATCTTGAGGGTATAAAACAAAATATTGATATTGTAAAACTAATTTATGTCTGTTCACCAAATAATCCGACCGGTAATTTAATCAATTCTGATGATATCAAAGCTTTACTTAATATTGCCAAAGATCGTGCTTTGGTCATTATTGATGAGGCTTATATTGAGTTTTCACCTGAATCTAGTGTCGTTAGTTGGCTTAATGACTATCCTCACTTGGTGATTTTACGAACATTATCCAAAGCCTTTGCTTTGGCTGGATTACGTTGCGGTTTCACCATTGCTAATAAACCTGTGATCGAAGCCTTACAGAAGGTTATTGCACCATACCCTCTAGCAACCCCTGTTGCTGATATTGCAGCTCAAGCATTGAGTAAAGATGGTGTGAATACCATGAAGCTACATGTGGTAAATTTAAATAATCAAAAGGAAAAATTTGCCAATTTACTTCGACAATTGCCAATTGTCGAAAAAATTTATCCGAGTTATTCCAACTATTTGTGTGTTAAATTTCAATATGATAAAGATGTATTTAATATTTTATGGTGCCAAGGCATTATTTTACGCAATCAAAGTAAATCTATTGGGCAACAAAATATAATTCGAATTACCATTGGTACTCAAGCCGAGTGCGAAGCTGTCATTTCTGCGCTCAAAAAAATTAAATAGGAGCAAAAATGTTACAAAAGTACTTATTTATTGATCGAGATGGCACATTAATTACGGAGCCTCCGGTTGATTTTCAGGTTGATCAGTTTGAAAAATTGGCTTTTGAACCTAATGTGATCCCAGCACTACTCAAGCTACAAACTGCGGGATACCATTTAGTGATGGTTACCAATCAAGATGGGCTCGGTACTAGTAGCTATCCACAGGCTGATTTTGATGGTCCACACAATCTGATGATGCAGATTTTTAAATCGCAAGGTGTTAATTTTGAGGATGTCTTAATTTGTCCTCACTTTCCAGAAGATAATTGTGAGTGTCGTAAGCCGAAAATCCAATTAGTTTTTCCATATCTTACGAGTGGTAAATTGGATAAACAAAACAGTTATGTTATTGGTGACAGGGTCACTGATATTCAATTGGCTGAAAACATGCAAATCCAAGGATTACGATATCATCCTGAAAATTTAAACTGGGAGGAAATCGCCCAACGATTAACCATTAAAGATCGTTATGCAAAAGTTAAACGCAATACCAAAGAAACTAAAATACTTGTTGAAGTGTGGCTTGATCGCCAAGGTGGCAGTCAAATTAATACTGGAGTTGGTTTTTTTGATCATATGCTCGATCAAATTGCAACTCATGGCGGAATTAAACTCAATATCCAAGTTGATGGTGATTTACATATTGATGATCATCATACCATAGAAGACACTGGACTAGCTTTAGGAGAGGCACTAAAAATAGCACTAGGTGATAAACGTGGTATTACTCGTTATGCCTCAGTTATCCCTATGGACGAGTGTTTAGCTAAATGTGCAATAGATATTTCAGGACGCCCTTATCTAAAATTTAAAGCAGAGTTTACTCACCCTAAAGTTGGCGATATGAGCACGCAAATGGTAGAACATTTCTTTTACTCAATTAGTTATGCTATGGCTATTACATTGCATATTGAAACAGAAGGCGATAATGATCATCATAAAGTAGAAAGTTTATTTAAAGCTTTTGCTAGAACATTAAAACAAGTCATCAAAATTGAAAGTGACCGATTACCAAGCTCAAAAGGAGTACTATAAATGAAGATTGTCATCCTCGATACTGGCTGTGCTAATTTATCTTCGGTCAAATATGCCGTGCAACGATTAGGTTATGATCCAATAATTAGCCTTGACCCAGATATCGTGCTCAGCTCAGATAAGTTGTTTTTACCAGGAGTAGGATCTGCAAGTTCGGCAATGAAAAAATTAAAAGAGCGTAATTTAATCGAACTAATAAGAGTTTGTACTCAACCAGTATTAGGAATCTGCCTTGGTATGCAACTTTTAGCCGATTATAGTACCGAAGGACATGTTAATACATTGGGAATTATTCACGAAAAAGTTAGAAAAATTCCTGATTGTGGTTTACCTTTACCTCATATGGGGTGGAATCAGGTTTTTCCTCAAGCCGGTCATCATTTATTTCGAGATATTCCTGATGCTGCTCATTTTTACTTTGTACATGGATACGCGATGCCATTATGCTCAGCAACAATAGCAGAAACCAATTACGGCGAAAGCTTTACCGCTGCCGTACAAAAAGAAAACTTTTACGGCGTGCAATTTCATCCCGAGCGTTCTGGCTCAGTCGGTGCAAAATTGCTAAAAAACTTTTTGGAGATGTAACTATGATAGCTTTTCCAACAATCATTCCTGCACTTGATTTAATCGATGGTTCTGTTGTGCGATTACATCAAGGTGATTATGAGCAAAAACGTGATTATGGCAACGATCCACTTTTACGCTTACAGGATTATGAAAAACAAGGTGCTAAACTGTTACATCTTGTTGATTTAACAGGTGCGAAAGATCCCCAAAAACGCCAAATTTCGCTAATACAAACTCTGATTAATGGCGTGCAAATACCGGTTCAAGTCGGTGGAGGAATTCGTACTGAAAAAGATATACAATCATTGCTATCTGCCGGCGCGGCTCGCATAGTAATTGGTTCGACAGCTATTAAGCAACCCGAATTGGTCAAACAGTGGTTTTCAAAATATGGTGCACAAAGGCTAGTATTGGCTCTTGATGTCCGCATTAACAACCAAGGAAATAAATATGTCGCTATTCATGGGTGGCAAGAAGATTCCTGTCAGACACTAGAACAAGTGATTGATGATTACCTTCCCTATGGCTTAAGACATGTATTGTGTACAGATATTTCTAAAGATGGCACTCTCAGTGGCTCAAACGTTCAGTTGTATCAGGAAATTAGTCATAAATACCCACAGATTGCTTTTCAAGCGTCTGGAGGAATTGGTCAATTGAGTGATGTCAAAGCACTGAAAGACAGCGGTGTTAAAAGTGTCATTGTTGGGCGAGCTTTACTTGAAGAAAAATTTACCGTTCAGGAGGCAATTTCATGTTGGCTAAAAGAATAATCCCCTGTTTAGATGTTCGCGATGGACAAGTGGTTAAAGGTATACAATTTCGCCATCATGAAATTATTGGAGACATAGTCCCCTTAGCAAAAAGATATGCTGAAGAAGGTGCAGATGAGCTCGTTTTTTATGATATTACCGCTTCATCTGACGGTCGTGTTGTCGATAAAAGTTGGATCGCAAAAGTTGCCGAAGTAATTGATATTCCTTTTTGTGTTGCTGGTGGTATTAAAACGGTGGAAGATGCAGGTCAAATATTAACCTTTGGGGCCGATAAAATTTCGATTAACTCCCCTGGCCTTGCTGATCCTAGTTTAATTACAAGGCTTGCAGATCGCTACGGAGTACAGTGCATTGTAGTTGGCATTGATAGCTGGTATGACAAACAGTCAAACAATTATCATGTTTATCAATTTACTGGTGACGAAAAACGTACCGTTGCCACAAAATGGAACACTCTCGACTGGGTACAGGAGGTACAAAAACGTGGTGCAGGTGAAATTGTGCTTAATATGATGAACCAAGACGGCGTTCGTAATGGATATGATATTATTCAACTAAACGCCGTTCGAGAAGTATGCAACGTGCCACTGATTGCTTCTGGCGGTGCTGGTACTATTGAGCATTTTTTACAGGTATTTAATGAAGCACAAGTTGATGGAGCATTAGCTGCCTCAGTTTTTCATAAACAAATTATTAATATTGGTGAACTTAAACAATATTTGGCACAACATGGAGTAAATATTCGATTATGTTAACGCAAAATTGCAATACCCAATTAGATTTACAACAACTGGATTGGCAAAAAGTGGATAATTTAATGCCAGTCATTATTCAGCATTATGTTTCGGGCGATGTGTTAATGCTTGGCTATATGAATCAAGAAGCGTTAGCACAAACACAAAATAGCGGCAAAGTCACTTTTTATTCACGAACCAAACAGCGCCTTTGGACAAAAGGCGAAACTTCTGGCAATTTTCTTAATGTTGTGAGTATTTCAACTGATTGTGATAATGATACGTTATTGATTTTAGTTGATCCAGTTGGTCCAACTTGCCATACCGGTTCAACAAGTTGTTTTGCTTCGACTAAAACCCAATGGGGATTTTTGTTTGAATTAGAGCAGATAATTGCTGGGCGTAAAAATGTCGATCCTCAGTCATCATATACCGCAAAACTGTATCATGACGGCACTAAACGCATAGCCCAAAAAGTGGGAGAAGAAGGCGTTGAAACAGCCCTTGCAGCAACAGTTAATGACCGCGAGGAACTAAAAAATGAATCTGCCGATTTAATTTATCATTTATTAGTTTTACTCCAAGACCAAAATCTGTCTTTACAAGATGTCATTGGTATTTTAAAAGCTAGACATGAATAGTTATAATCCATCCAAAGTGCGAGTTGTGTCGCACTTTGTTTCAATTTTTTATTCTTATAAAAAAGATAGAATAAATTAGTAAACCGGTAATTTTACCCCGTTAAACATCGTTAATACTTCGGAAGTGTTTTCACATAACATAATTTTGTCAACTGTTTGTCGATTCAAATGAGGCGAAAACTGACTGATAAAATCATACATATAACTGCGTAAATATAATGAGCGAGAAAAAACAATATAGGTCGTGCTGTAAGGAAAAATATGCCCAGCATTAAGTACAACTAAATCATCATCTGAAGCATTGAACACGGCCATTTTTGCTACAATACCAACGCCAATGCCTAATTTAACATAAGTTTTAATTAACTCGGCATCCGTTGTGCTAAAAACAATATTAGGCGATTGGTTAGCACGCAAGAAAGCTTGATTTAAATCTGAACCATCATTAGAAAAATCATAACTAACTAACGGATATTTTGAAAGCTCTTCAATCGAAATTAATTTACTTTTGGCAAGCGGGTGTTCTTTCATCACAATCACAGCTTGGTTCCAGTGATAACAAGGTAAGGCAATCATATCATCGCTAAGCTGTGAGATATCGGTCACAATAGCAAATTCAGCCAGGCCTGCTTGAGTTTGTAAAATAGATTGTAGGGATGAGCCTTGCTCCATATGCAAAGTAATACTTGGGTATTGCAGCATAAATTGTTGGATCACAACTGGCAAGGTATAACGTGCTTGAGTATAGGTAGTTGCGATCGTTAATGAACCTTGATTAGGTTGGCTAAATTCTTTGGCGATAATCTTAATATCATTGGACTTATTGAGGATTTCTCGAGCAAGAGCAATAATTTTTTCACCAACAGGTGTGATTTGAGAAAGATGCTTACCCACTCGAGTAAATATCTGAACGCCAAGCTCGTCTTCTAATAATTTTATTTGTTTGCTTATACCCGGTTGAGAAGTATACAGTTTTTCGGATGTTAGCGATACATTGAGGTCGTTATTTGCGACCTCAACAATATAACGTAATTGCTGCAATTTCATATTACACAAAAGCTCCTTTAACTGTATGCTTTTCTCTCTTTTAATAATGCTTTAAAAGGGAGAATTTAGAAGGTAAGATTTTACATGTCAGCACAAAATAAAATCGTTTTTATACTGAAAAGCATACTTTCCTGAAACTTTTTAACAAAATTTAAAGGCTCTTACCTACTTTTTACCATTAACCCATTTACCATCTACGTATTGCATCACCCATCCTGTGGATTTTCCATTAACTTCAGAAGTAACATATTGTTGTTTGTTTTTACGACTAAAACGGACAATTGATGGATTTCCATTAGGATCTTTATTTGGAGCCTCAGTTAAATAAACAAATTTTTCCGGCAAACGATCTTTAAAACGTTGTAACTCTTCAATCAAAGGAGCACGTGTTTCTCTTGATTTTGGAAAGTTATGCGCCGCCAAAAAGATACCCGCAGCACCGTCACGTAATACAAAATGTGCATCTGACTTGGTGCATTTTAGTTCAGGTAGATCAACTGGGTCTTCTTTTGGTGGTGCAACATCACCATTTTTTAAGATCTTACGCGTATTTTTACAATCAGGATTAGTACAGCCCATATATAGACCAAATCGCCCTGATTTTAAATGCATTTCTGAACCACATTTTTCGCACTCAATAATTGGTCCTTCGTAACTTTTAACCTTAAAGTTACCTTTTTCCACAATAAAACCATCACAAATTGGGTTATTGCCACAGATATGTAGTTTTCGTTCATTATCAAGCAGATAACTATCCATAGCTGTGTGACATTTTGGACAACGTTTACGTGCTCTTAAGGCATCGGTTTCTGCTGTTTCAGCTTCTTCTAGAATATTTAATGTTTCGTGCTCAGGAATTAAGTTAATAGTTTGCTTACAACGTTCCTTAGGTGGCAACGCATAGCCTGAACAAGCTAAAAACACACCAGTACCGGCAGTCTTAATACCCATTTCACGCCCACAATTTGGACATTTAATTTCAGGTGTTAGCACCAATGGATTAAGCTTCATTCCCCCTTTATCTGGCGCCTGTTCAGCAACCTCAAGATGCTGACTAAAATCACTAAAAAACTGATCAAGCACTTCTCGCCATTCTTGTTTTTTATGAGCAATTTCATCCAGAGCATGTTCCATACGTGCTGTAAAATCATAACTCATTAGGTCATTGAAGTTTTCACTAAGTCTATCGGTAACAATTTCACCAATTTTTTCAGCATAAAACCGACGATTATCTAAACGTACATAACCACGATCTTGAATTGTCGAAATAATGGTTGCATAAGTCGATGGTCGCCCAATTTCTCGCCTTTCAAGCTCTTTAACAAGAGATGCTTCGTTATATCTTGCCGGCGGTTTGGTAAAATGCTGATTTGGATTTAAGTTAATTAAATCAAGCAGATCGTTTATCGATAGTGATGGTAATATTTTATCTTCATTATTTTTGGCTAGTTGTGGCTGTACTTTAGTCCAACCATCAAAACGCAATGTCCGACCTTTGGCTTTTAAAGTAAAATCACCTGAATTAACCGTAATTGTTGTTGAGTTATATTCAGCCGATGTCATTTGGCAAGCTACAAATTGGCGCCAAATTAGTTGGTATAATTTAGCGGCATCAGCTTCAACATCACTAAGATTATCAGCTAAGATTGTAACATCTGATGGGCGAATCGCTTCATGTGCTTCTTGCGAGTTCTTTTTACTACTGTATACATTAGCCGATTTTGGTAGATATTTATCGCCAAAATTTTTACCGATATAATCACGTACCATCACTAGTGCATCCTGACTTAAATTGGTCGAATCAGTACGCATATAGGTAATGTAACCTGCTTCATATAATCTTTGAGCCAACATCATGGTTTTTTTAACACCAAAACCAAGACGAGTACTTGCTGCCTGCTGTAAAGTCGAGGTAATAAAAGGTGCTGTTGGATTACTTTTAGTTGGCTTTTCTTCAATATTAGTTACTTGATATTGGCTTTTACTAAGTTCAGCTAGCGCAATATCAATGGCAACTTTATCTTTAGGTTCGAATGCTTCGTTTTTATAATGAGTGACTTGTAAACTTAATGGTTCATTTTTAGCCGTCTTCAAATCAGCAAACAGATCCCAGTATTCTTCAGGAATAAAAGCATGAATTTCACGTTCACGTTCAACAACAAGACGTACTGCAACAGATTGTACACGACCTGCTGATAAGCCTCTAGCAACCTTTTTCCAAAGTAATGGCGATAGCATAAAGCCAACGACTCGATCCATAAATCGACGTGCTTGCTGGGCGTTAACCCTATCCATATCAAGCATCGACGGTTCATTAAAAGCATTTTTGATGGCCGTTTTGGTAATTTCGTTAAAAACAACACGACGATACTTGCTATCTTCACCACCTATCACATCTTTAAGATGCCATGCAATGGCCTCCCCTTCTCTATCCAAATCGGTTGCGAGATAGATCATGTCAGCATCTTTAGCCAGTTTTTTCAGGTCAGACACAACCCGCTCTTTGCCAGGTAGAATTTCGTAATGTGCTTTCCAACCGTTATATGGGTCAACGCTCATGCGATCGACTAAGGCTTGTTTTTCGGAACGTTTAACTTTTTTCTCGGTTTTATTTTTTGTTTCTTTTGCGGTTTTTTCAGCTCGTTGGCTGCTACCACTCACAGGTAGATCGCGAATATGACCTACACTTGATTTAACCACGAAATCTTTACCAAGATATTTATTAATCGTTTTTGCTTTGGCTGGCGATTCCACAATAACAAGGGATTTTCCCATAATTAAACCTATTTATCCTGTTGTTTTAGTTATTTACCGTCCAGTTTCACATTAAGAATTGACAGTAAATCGTCTTTAATTGTTGATACTTTTGTTGCATATTGCTCTTTCTGCTCAGCATCTTCAATCAGTTGCGTAATGGTTTGTGACAACGTGCATCCTCGGCGTTTCGCCAAATTAGCCAATCGTTGCCAGACTAAAAATTCCAAATCAATGGATTTTTTTCGAGTATATTGTTGTTCTGCATTAAAATGTCGTTTCCGTTTAGCCCGAATAGTTTGTTTCATACGATTATCTAAATCAGGGTTTAAATGCGCTTTTATCCAATCAACGACATTCGTTGGATTATGTTCTAATTGCATTAATTCATTTACGGCATGCTCAGCAGCGCTTTTTTCAATATAACGAGTAATTAACTCACCTTCTAGATGCCTTTTTACTAAATAATGCCACTTCCAACCGCATTCAAGGTTTTCTAATTGTTGATACTTCATCTGCTCACCTTGTGACGCTGTAACTAATCTAGTTTATTTGTAGCATAATCTCGACACACAATAAAGAAAATTATTACATTTGACAAATTTTTTATAAATCTGCTATCGTTCACCTTTCATTTTTGATGTTTATTTAAGGAATCACTCATAATGGTTAAAGCTGATGTTATTTATATTAATGGCTATATTTATACAGCAGATAAACAAAACAGTGTTTGTGAGGCTGTAGCGATTAAAAATGGCTATATTATTGCAACAGGAACTTCGCAAGAAATAAATAGCAGTAATTATATTGATAATCAAACAATAATTAATGATTTAAAAGGTAAAACCATGATGCCTGGCATCATTGATTCGCATTTGCATACTTTTTGGGGAGGAATGCAACTATCTTCATGTAATTTGAATTATCAAAGCTTAACTATTGATGAAACCTTAGCCATTATACAACAATATTTAGATAAAGATTCTATAAGCGATGATAATCACTGGTTGCAAGTTCGTGGTTGGTTACGACAAGAGGTGTTACCTATCGGTACCGATATTACACGCTTTGACCTTGATAGGCTCAATACAAAACGCCCTGTTATTTTATTTTCAAATGACTGTCATACATTAGTTGCCAATAGCATTGCTTTAGAAAAATTTGGGCTAGATAGAAACTCGCCAGAGCCAACTGATGGTAAAATTGGTCGTACTGATGACGGCGAATTAAATGGTATATTAGAAGATGCCCCAGCCATGCGTGCATTTGACAGCATATCTAAACTCACCGATGAACAAGCACTTAATATTGCAAAATTATCGCAAGCAGAATTAAATAAACAGGGCGTTACTGCCGTTATGGATGCTCGAATTACTGAAACTCAAGCAGATGCCTTTTTAAGACTACAGCAACAAGATACACTTTCTATCCGTTTGTTTGGGGCTCGAGAATTGCCACCTGATGATGTGTCATCAATCGCCGATATTCCAAATGTCATTGAGAAAGTAAAACAGTTTGCCGCTCGTTATGATGATAAAAACTGGCAACCTAAACCAGGCATTAAAATATCACATACTAAGTTATTTGTAGATGGCGTAATGCAAGCACCTTTGATGACTGCACGATTACTTAAACCATATCAATTAGAAGACGAAAAAGATCGTTACGGAGATCTTTATTATTCCACTGAAATGTTAGATGCATTAATACTTGAATCTGCAAAAGCAGGTTTTCATCCACATATGCATACTGTAGGTGAAGGGGCAATTGAAGTGGTACTTGATGCTATTGAAAAAATGCGAAAAGCCTTACCTAATGCTGATATCCGTCCAAGCACTGCACATAACGAACTAAGCGCAGCACACCAGTTTGCCAGATATAAACAATTAAACGCTTGCGTAGTATTTTCTTTCCAGTGGGCTGGTTGTAGTTCGGCAATGATCGAACAATATAAAACGTTATTTGGTCCAGAGCGTTATAACGGTTTAGAAGCTCATGGACAATATATAGATGCAGGTGTAACTTGCGCATTTGGGAGTGATTGGCCAATTGATCCGTTAAATGAGTGGTATGATTTCCAAATTGCCATGACCCGACAAATTGATGCTGATCATCCGCAATTAGATAGTGATCGTAATTTAACCATTACCGAAGTATTACGTAGTGCCACTATCAATGCTGCATATGTATTAAAACAAGATGAATATATTGGTTCAATTGAAAAAGGTAAATTTGCTGATTTAATTATTTTAGATCGCAACCCATTTACCATACCAACTAATGATATCCAAAACGTTAATGTGTTAACAACTATTGTTGGCGGTAAAACGGTTTATCAAAATGATGTAATTTAAAATTTAAATTTTTTTATGTCAAATTGCTACACCAACAATTATTAGTGGTGTAGCATAAATAATTATCCAAGCTTTAATCAACTTCAATTGCTTTTTCTGTTTCCACCGCTTTCGTTTTTATGAAATGTAAAATAATAGCAATAATCAATGCTTCGATAAACATATCAATCACACACCATATGGTCCCTTAGTCATTCCCCCTAAAGCTACTAAACCACTAAATGCGACAAGCGAATCTATGCCATTTATCATGCCTAACAGACCAGCAACCACTATACTTTTAGCATGAGCCAATGCAATATTTGGCAACACATCTATTTCCATTTGTTACTCATGAGCCATCACATCTTCAAAAAAACTTTTAACATCTATTTAAATAAGGTTGGCCAGTTTCAGCCATTAAATTAATGATAGATGATTTGTGATTCGTAACTTCACTGATTAAATCAACCGATAAAACAAGGATTGACAGCATAAATATAGCCTCTTTATTATTGATAACTATCAAAAATAACTTAATTTTTGCATTATTTCGCACATTAAATATACAATAATTTATTTATGCCGACATTTATTTTGTATGACAAATAATAGATTTGGATCACAAATATGAAAATTAAAACGCATAATGTGTTTTTCCCGAAATCGCTAAAGCTTTTGTTTTCTGTCTTGTGAATCGCTAAATAATTATTGATAATGCTATATCTCAGTTCAAATTTTGGGATTTTCTATTCGTTTGTGGATAGGCAATTTTGTGAATTTTTGATTAATATAATGGTTATCACACAGTTTACCTAAATAAACAAAGATAGCGCATTTTTGTTAAAAAGTTTCAGGAACGCAATGTGTTTAAGTAAAAACAAAAATCATATCAATAACAGCAAATAAAAATTTCCTAGTTTGATGTCATTTTTAAATAAAGAGAAACTATAGGAATTTTTCATGTTATTTATAGTAATTTCTTAAATTATCCCTACATCTTAATTTTGTATCCATATTTTCATATATTTTAATCGGTTTAAGAGGAATTAATTCTTTGTGGTTTACTTCACATTCAGAATTTTTATTTGAAAGAATAATGAT
The DNA here is from genome assembly GCF_001690875.1 of Gilliamella sp. wkB18. Taxonomy (NCBI): domain Bacteria; kingdom Pseudomonadati; phylum Pseudomonadota; class Gammaproteobacteria; order Orbales; family Orbaceae; genus Gilliamella; species Gilliamella sp. wkB18. The sequence goes on along the minus strand of NZ_LZHM01000083.1, from coordinate 31,814 downwards.
TTGTCCCAATGGTAATTTGAAGTCAAGAAGTGCATATGGTACAACGGGAGCTAATGTATAAAACTCTCTATCTCTGTTATCTGGAGGAAACTCATAATAAACAACTTTTTTATTATAGACATACACGATCGTGTCAGAATGTTACTGATTATAGTCCAAAATCAGTATTGGTATCAAAATATTGAACTTTTTTGACATCAATAGCTTGATCACGCATAAACTTTAAATAATATCTGCCGATATTGCCACTTATTAACCACAACTCATCCCATTTTAAATCAGTATAATCAGTTAACTTGATAGTTTTAATAGAATTTTCTTCAATATTATTTAATATTTTTTCTAATAGTGCTTTATTACAATTTGTCAAAACTAAACAAATAATTAATAAAAAATAATTTTTTTCATTTTTTGATTTCCCTTTTACCTTAAAACTAGATTTACTGTTTTATAGCTCTAATTTTTTCCTAAAATATTATTTATTTTAAAACATCAAATATAAATCGATATTGAATTAGTGGAAAAAATTTTACTTTATTAGGAGTTGATTATAATTAGTTCATATTAAATAATTTGCATAATTTAATGTCAATATAATTAAAATTAGCTTGCATAATTATTATAATATGGCAGAATTCCCTGCCGCTTTAAGCGGGTAAAAAGGCAAAACTATACTTAGTAGTTTTTTATTGTTTTTTGGGACAGAGGAGCAAAGTAGTCATGTCCGCAATAAAAATGAAACGAGTTTTAACCACACCTGCATTAATTGCATTTGGTTTAGCTTATATGGTTCCTTTGGGAATCTTTACCACTTATGGGGAAGTCACTGTTGCCAGTAATGGACACTTGCCTATAGCCTATATTATCACCCTTGCGATGATCTTTTTTACAGCCTTAAGCTATTGTCGTATGGCAAATAAGCTACCTATTGCTGGTTCTGCTTATTCCTATGTACAACGCACTTTTGGTGGAAAAGTTGGATTTTTGGTGGGTTGGGCACAAATTCTTGATTACCTATTTTTACCAATATTAAATTATTTGGTACTAGGTATTTATCTTAATGAAGCATTTCCTAGTATTCCTGCACCTTTTTTTGTATTGGGGTCTTTAATTAGTGTTAGCTTTTTAAATTATTTAGGAATTAAATTAATTAATTCGGTTAATTTCACTTTGATCATTGTCCAAGTAATTTTTATCGGATTATTTATCTTTTTGACATTTACCAGTGTCAATTTGACCCCTGATTCTATGATGAAACCTCTATTAGTCAATCCAAAAGATTTTAGTGGATTACTATCTGGTGCAGCAATATTATGCCTTGCTTTTTTAGGCTTTGATGCTATTGCTACATTAGCTGAAGAATCTAATGATGCCCAAAAATCACTACCAAAAGCAATTATATGGACAGTACTCATTGCTGGATGTATCTTTTTAGTTGTTTCTTATTGTGCACATTTGGCTTATCCTTCTTGGACTGATTTTGTTGATAATAAAGATACCGCAAGTTTAGCAGTAGTTCGTCAAGTTGGTATTATTAGCCATTTAGGTAGTGAATTTATGTATAACTTTTTCCAAGCGGCTTATTTAACGGGGGTGTTTGCTTCAGCAATGACTGCACAAACCAGTGTATCACGGATATTCTATGCAATGGGACGTGAAGGGGTGCTACCTAAACAGATTTTTTATAAAATTCACCCACGCTTTAGAACACCTTATTTATCGATTATCTTTGTTGCCTGTTTTTCATTGCTGTCATTAGTACTAGATCTTAGTTTAGTGGTTTCAATGATAAGTTTTGGTGCATTAGTGGCTTTTACTTTTGTCAATTTATGTGTTATTAAAAGCTATTTAGGAAAAGGAAGCTCAAAAACAATATCAATGCTATTTAAATATGGACTATTACCTACAATTGGCGTTTTACTTTCATTGTGGTTGTGGACAAGCCTTGATGCGACAGCAATGATTGTTGGTTTAATTTGGTTAGCAATTGGGTTCTTCTATCTAATTTATCTAACTAAAGGTTTTACTACATTATTGCCATCAATTGATCATAAAGAATTAAGTTCAATAATTAAAGATTAAGTTAAAATCTTTTTAAACAGGTCTACTTAAAAGTATTTAGTTATGCCCTTTAAAAAATCCCGTCGATTAAAATCGACGGGATTATTAAAATATTTTAAGCTAACTTATATTAACTAAGTTAATTATTCACCAAAACCAGTTGCAAATAATTCACGGATTTCGTCCATTGCTGCTTGTTCATCTTCACCATCACAGATGATTTCTACAGTTGAACCACCTTTAACGCCTGCACCAAGTAAACCCATCATACTTTTTAATTTAATTGCTTTATCATTATAAACAAGCTCAATTGAAGATTTATAGCGACCAGCTAATTTAACTAGTGTTGTAACTGGGCGAGCATGTAAGCCCGTTGAATTTTTTACTACCATTTGCTCTTTTAACATATTATATATCCTTCTTTATATCTTAATATTAATACAATGCCTGTATTTATATCATAAATTAAATTGTTTTTCTCTTTTTTACATGTAAATTTTTATACTATTTCATTTTTGTAAATTATTAAAATTACAGTTAGTTAAATATTATAGAAGCCCTATATCCAAAAATAACGGACAACATGAAAAAAGATAGGCGCAGCAAAACAGATAGAATCAAAACGATCAAGTACACCACCATGACCACCGATTAGCTTTCCCCAATCTTTTACACCTCTATCACGTTTAATGGCTGACATAACCAATCCCCCCAGAAACCCCAGCAACGTAAGCATAAGTGAAATTAAGCCCGCTTGTATAAAGCTAAAAGGGGTTAACCAAAATAAACAAGCACCTATTAAACTTGCTGATAATATTCCACCAATAAATCCTTCAATGGTTTTAGATGGTGATAGATTAGGGCTAATTTTGCGTTTACCAAACAACTTACCAAACACGTATTGCAACACATCAGATAGTTCAACAACTAATACCAAATAAGCAATTAACAAAAGATTACGATCTTCATAATTATCAATAGGTAATATTAATATTGCTGGTACACAAGAAATGCTATAAACTGTAATCATTAACCCCCATTGCACTTCAGCAGTTCGTGCTAAAAAATTATCCGTTGACCCTGTTATTGCTGCTAAAATTGCTAATAATAAAAAACCATAAACAGGAATAAAGATACTAAACAACTCATACCATGACATAACCACTAAAATGTATTGCACTGGTAAAGCAATACAATAAGCAAATATCAATGCATAAAAATCATAACGATTGACAGAGGTTAAAATTAAAAATTCACGTAATGCAATACCTGATATCACAAAGAACAGAAAAATCACAGCTAATTTCCCTATCAAAAACGCAACACTGATAATTGCCACCATTACCCACCATGCGTTTATGCGAGTATTGAGATTATCAATTACACTATTTGGACTATTAAAACGCCTTTTTAGCAGCCAACCAATAGTTGATGCAATCATAAGAAAAATAGCAATACCGCTAAATAACAACAAAATATCACTTTGATAATTAAACATTATTTATTATTTTCCTCTTATTATTTATTGTTTAATATAAAGCTATTTTATTATCAAGTTTATTAACAAACTTGAATAATACTACTAACCCATGCGTTTATTAACAATATGATTTGTATTACAAGCACAATAATTTGTTGCTTAAACAACCTTAATGTACCTTGTTGACGTGCTGTAATGGTTCTTGTTGGTAACTGGTCAGATTTAATTAAATGAAAGGTTACTAACGCATTATCTAATTCTATTAGTGTATTAGTTAGTTGTTCGTTACAGGTTACTAGATAATCAAACAACCGCTTGTCAAATTGGATACGCAAGAAGTAATAGAGGTTAATTAAGCCAATAATAAAGGCCATAAAATAAAAAATAGTTAATGATAAAGGCCCATTAATTATCCCATTTGTTATTAAACCAAAGCATAAGGCTATAATGGTTAATAGTAGTGAAAATAGGCCAATTGGTAAGCTAATAGCCAATAAGCTACAAAATGTCACCAGTGATGTTTGAGACACTGTTACTATTTTGTATTCATCATGATTTAACATGTCAATTCCCTTTTTACTATTTGTGAAAACCATTCAGATAATATTAACCGTTGCTTAGTGGTAATAACCGTATTACTCCGGCATGTTTTTACCTTAGCTATTGCTTCATCTATACTTGATACTCTTTTAGTCAACACTAACCAAGCAATAATAGCTGTAGCACTGCGCGAATACCCCAAAGCACAACAGACTAATAATTTACCCTGCTTATTAAACTTTTCAATAGTTTCGGCTGTTTGTTGACATTTTTCAATATTGAGTGGTGTCATATCCAATACAGGGATCAGTTTATAATGGCTATTAAATTGGGTTATCGGTAATTCAGCACAAAGATCTACAATAAAAGTAAATTGATTTCCTAGCAATATCTTATTAGATGGTATGCGACCTAAATAAACATTATCAGCAATTAAATCCATTGGATTATTTTTAAATGTCCATACCCGTGAATTAATCCACATAATAATAAAATAAGGCAAATATAAAATAGTAACGACCAAATTAAAGTGCCCATTATCCTGTTTTTGAAAACCGACCACGCCAAATAATAAATAATTTAGAGATACTAGTAAAAATGCACCTGAAACCCATAATAACCATAATGCCCAAGAAGAAAAATAGATAGCAGAACAAAACGAGAATAAAAACAGTAAAAAATAGATGCTACCCCACACATATTGTTTAGGTAACTGATCAATTTTTATTGGCGATAAATGATTGTCTGGCCATAACCAGATACAAAAGCACCCCACCCAAAGCCCTGTCGGAATATCAAAAAAATGATGTTGCCAAGTGGTTAATACTGATAAGCCGATCAATAAGCACAAAATATTCAACATATAACGCCAAATTCCTCGAAAATAACTGGCGTAAAATTGCCACAAAATAACCAATAAGGTAATGTGAAGTGATGGTGCTTGATTAAAGGGTTTATCAAACCCCATTAAGATATCAAATAATATCCCCGATAATCCATCTAATGCAGGTCGTTCAAAAGAAAATTTGAGCGGGAAGATCAAAAAACAGGTTATACAAATAATCTGAGCAGATAAAAGACGAAAACAGAGGATTTTTAGTGTTTGATAAGAACAAGCCAGCAAAATTGCAAGCCCATACATAAGGTCTATCGACCAATAAGGTATGATGGACCAAGGCCATAAAGGGATTAAACGTTCCCATTCAAAAACAATACGACCTACATCGTTACGTGTAGAAGTAAACCAGTTAGCAAAATTATAGCTAGTAAAAAAGAATGCGACCAAACTAATTAGCCATATTGATTTATAAGCAATAAACTTATTAAACCGCCATTTTACGCTAATCATTATTAATTATTTAATTCGTTGCGCAAGTGATACGGTAAAAATTCCCCATTTATCAATACGCATGGTTATTTTTCTAAAACCTGCCGATGCAACTAATTGATCCATTTCAAGTTGAGTACGTCTTCTCATAATCCATGGTTTTCCATCACGATGAGATGTTAGTATCCTTGCTATAAGCTCTAACTGTGGATGCCATGGCTGGTTGGTATAAATTAAATATCCTCCTTCAGGCACAGACTCAGCAAGCCCTGCTAGAGAATCACGTAACATCTGATTATCGCTAAACAGCTCATACAACCCAGAAACAACAGCTAATGTGGTGGTAGGTGACAATTGGGCTAATTGCTGTCGATTAAAAGCATCCCCTTTTTCAAAACGCACTATATCCGTTAAGCCTTTTTCTTCTATTAACGCTCTACCCTTTTGTACATTAATATCGCTGTAATCTCGTAATAATACAGAATTAGGCTTGTTAGAAATTTGATTAACTGTTTCTAAAATATAACGCCCGTGCCCTGCGGCTATATCAACAATATCCACAGAATAGTTCTGCGCATGTAACTTATCGATGGCTAATTTTAATAGTTCTTCAAGATGCACTTTACGCTGTCTAATTCCTCGCCAACCAATCGATTGAAGATAAATATAATCCAAAAAATGTCCAAGTTTTGATGTTCCTGATGGTTCATTACGATAAACGTAATCAAGTGTGCTTCCCGAATCAAATCCTGTATTAAATCCTAACTTGATTCCATCTGAGAGTTTACTAGCATATTTTAAATTAGCTTTAATAAATCGCCAGTATAAAGTCTTAATCAAACCTGATGGCGGCAATGTTAAATTGTCGGCCTCTTGCCTTGTGTATCCTATCAAATCAGCATTAGTTAATAATGGAACACATGGTTGGTTAGCAAAACAACCAATAATAAATCGTCTTGCATAATCAATTGCTAATTTACGGTCTTTTTCACCAAAAGTGTCATGATAAAATCCAGGTAATATATGAAACTCTTTTTGTTCTGTACCTAAATTATTGTAAAACAGTTTTTGTTGTTTGCGCTTGACAACATAATCTGAACCTGAAACTAACAACTGTGTTGGTACAGTTATCGCATTTGCATCTTTAACAATACGATCCGACACTGCATATAAATCCAAAAGTAAGCGTACTGATATTGGTCGTGTTATTAACGGATCTTCTGTGAAAGATTGTACTCGATCAGCATCATGTGTCAACAAATTAGGTTTTACATAGCTATTAACAAAAAAGTTACCTTTCAAGTTATACAGTAATTTTAAACTTGGCACAGCTAATGGCACATACAATTTTATGTCAAAAGCTGGCGAGCCAAGTACTAAAGCACGAATATTTGGCACATAATCATGTACCCATGCTGAAGCGATAACCGCACCCACACTTTGGGCTATAACAGCAATATCTTCTGGGTTTATATCATAGCCATCTATAATATGTTCAATAAAACAGTTTGCATCTTTAATTAAAGTTGCAAAATCAGGAGCATCACCTCGCTCACCTTCAGATTGACCGTTACCTCGTGCATCCCAAGCAAAGATATGATAATCGGGTAGATTTAATTCGTCAGCAAGATGTGCTACTCGCCCAGAGTGTTCATGACCACGATGAAAAAGAACAATTGCTCGCGAAGGTTTAGTATTGCTATCACTGTCAACTGCTGGCCAATAACGATAAAATAATTGGCAGCTATCATGGCTAATAAATGTTTTTTGTTGCTGTTGACGCATATTTTCTCCTTATGATTTTTGAGCGTCTAAAATCCCTTTTCGAATTCTATTAATAATGGTATAAATTAGCAAAATACTGATTATAGATAATAATATATTGATCCAATTTAAAGGTAATAAATAAGTTGCAATGGCTAGACTTATAGCCCCAAAAGCAAACGCTCGATCGCTTTTTCCCATTGGGCCGTCATACCGCCGTGAAACACCGACCATAATACCTAACACGCCACTATATTCTGTTAATAATGACAATAAAATCACCAAAATGACTAAATCATTATTCACGACATCTATTGTCGTAAAAATAAATAATAATGCACTATCTGACACAACATCACAAATTTCATTTAAATAAGCACCCAAATTTGTTTGTTGGTTATATTCTTTTGCTAATATGCCATCAATAGCATTGAGTGCCATACGAATAAACATCCATATTGGAACAAGGAAAAAAATCCATTGGTACGTAACTAATGCGCCAACAACTAAAGCAATCAAAATTGAACCAAAACAGGCGGTTAATGTTACCTGATTGGCGGTAATATTGGCCTTATAAAGAAAATTAGCATAAGGCCTAAGGATTGCTTGAAATTTTGGTTTTAATTGATAAATTGACAATATGCTAATACCCCTCATTGCAAACACATAACTTATAGCTAATCTAATGAATTATAATAATATAAATTATAGATATAACTATTGAATAATTTTTGAGAATTGCGTGTTCATAAATAAACCTACCATGATTTTAATGTATCTTTATGCTTAAAGGTCTTTCTCTAATCCTTGTTTAGCAATAGCTATCACACTTTTCAAATCGACACCTTGTGCTTTGGCAGCAAAAATACAACCACAATAGCATTGTCGATATACATCGTATTCTTTACAAAGTTCAATTGAGCGTTTATAACCATTATTCTTTTTAAAATCAGAAGGTAAATAATTCACTGAAAAAATCTCTTGGATTTCAAATCCAAGTTCATTTATCTTTTGGCTATTTTTTTTAGGGCTAAGCGTTAATGCACTAGCAAAATAATCGAATCCCAACTCTTGAGCTTTAATGGCTGCTAAATCTAAACGCATTTTGTAACAGATATGGCAACGCTCGCCACCTTCGGGCTCATCACGCAAATGACCAACTTGTTTAATAAATTCTGCTGGCTGATAAGGCGCCTCTAAAAATTGCACATTATTGCCTGTTTTTTCGTTAAAGTCGGCGATAAATTTTTGCTGTACCACGCTACGATGCTCATATTCAACACGAGGATGAATATTTGAATTAGCAAAATAGATCGTAATATCAGCATATTGAGCTAAATATTCTAAAACATAAGTACTACACGGCGCACAGCAGCTATGAATCAATAATTTAGGACGAACTTCTTTCAATTGCCAATCGGCAATCACATCTTTTAACACAGAATCATAATTGATTTTATTATGAGGGTTTAGTTTTTCGAGAATATCTTTGGCATTAATTAACATGAGGACTAAATTTATAATTTTGGTGGTTAAAGTCTTTTTAAGTGGATATATAATATAGCGATATATGCAACCATTCAAGATAAGCATAAAAATTTTAATGCTTCAACGTTCACATCACTTAAAACATTTTATCATACAGAATTATTACTTTAATATTATCATTCTTATTAATGATGATGTGTTATTTGATAACTTTTAAAGTTTTCGATGAACCAAATATATTTATTTTTATACGGTTACTTACAAAAATGTTAACTATTTTATATGGAAAGCAATGATTATTTTAAGGCAAATTATTCTATAAAAAAGAAACTTAATAAATAGGATTTATAAAAAGTAAGTAAACTTATTTTTATAATTAATATAGTTTTTGTATATAGGTAGCGTTGAAAATTATTTAAAACTCTTTTTGGTATTATTTAACATGAAAAGGTTGATATAACTAATTTTATTTTACTTCACTTTAATTTTTGATTCATTTTTTGGGGTTAGTTTGTTTATGTTACCACACCGCTTAGAGAGTACTAAAAATGTCAACTAAACCATGCAAGTTGTCTATAAAATAAATGAACGAGTGTTGAATAATTACTTTTCTATTTTTAGAAATTTACATTATTGAACAGATTTACAGAGCACTCTCTCAATAAGTAATTTTAATGCCCTGAGACCTTAGAAAACAGATTTATTATAATAACACCAAACATAATGAATCCCATGCCAATCATTGCAGCTAAATCCAAACTTTGTTTTAAGAAAATCCAAGCTATTAAACTAATAAGAACGATACCAATTCCTGACCAAATTGCATAAGCGATACCTACTGGAATTGTTTTTAATGCTAAAGAAAGAATATAAAATGAAGCGCTATAACCGATAATGGTTATAATCGAGAAAACAAGATTGGTAAAACCATTAGATAATTTCAATGAAGAAGTTGCGATAACTTCACAAATAATTGCAAAAAAAAGAAGCAAATATGAATTCATTTTTAATACCTATAATTACTTAAAATGCTAATATAAATAATATCCAAAATATTACAGCATTTTGCAAAATTTTTAATTATCTAAACAAAAATTTCAATCGCTAATGATTAAAAATATCATATGCAATAAGTTGGCTATTAGTAAATGAAAGATACTGAAATACTTTGAATTTTTGAAATCAATACTACCATAACAATTTATCATAAATTTAAATAGACAAAATGATGGTTCATAACATGCTTTTTTATTTATTAATCATAAAATAGAATTTCTTTTTTCTATTTTAAGCATATTTTTAATATCGATACACTTTCTATTTAATCTTATCATATTTTTCTACTAAATATGATATTACATTAGAAGAAAATTCATCGTTGTAATATGCTAATCACGATTAATATATTGATTATCATATTAATTCTATTTCTAAAAATAAAATCATTTTCGCCAAATCATAACGGTTAAATCAAAGTCAAAAAATAAATACAAATGTATTAATACAATATAAACAAATTAATAACAAATTCTATCTAAATAATTTTTAAAAGATTCCATTTGATTTATTAAGCCTAAAAATTGCTATAATTAATTTTTGATTAGCTAATTTTTTATATTGATGACGAAACTAAATATCGTATTTTCTCACCAATAACACGTTACTAATTACACGTAAAATGTGGCAATTAGTTAATAAAAAATAGAAATTGGGCTAGGATAAATGAATGTAGTGATATTTAGTTGTGCAGAGACAAATCTTCGACAAGCAAGAGGTTAGTGCAACCTCTTCCAAGTGTAACATGGCACAATGTGAATCTTGTTAACCGTGTGGCAACGGTAATAAATGATAATACAAAATCAAAGAGAACTAAGTTGTTACTGTTAAATCATGGTGCAATTGAATTGATACATAAATTACGATTTAAAAATAATTGTGAATAAGTTTTTACACGTAAACCCAAAACGCATTAATGATATTGATCAACCAGATCTTAGCACTACCTATGAACTATAGGGTATTGAAGATTTTACATTCCATGATTTGAGCCACACTTGGTCAAGCTGGCACGTTCAAGTTAGTACACTATTATTTACGTTAAAAGTGCTTGCAGCGGAAATGTTGAAATGATAAAGAAATACACTCACTTGAATACTGATCATATGCTGGAGCTTGCCAAATAATGTCACATTCACGGCACAAAGTATAATTGACACTCATACACAGGACCACAAACAACCTAAATAGCGTTGTAAAAGCAGGCATTTAATGGTGGGTTGTGAGGGGATCGAACCCGCGACCAATTGATTAAGAGTCAACTGCTCTACCGACTGAGCTAACAACCCACAGAATTAATCCGGATCATTGTATATAAATCTATAATAAAATGCAAACTATCATTTGAATTAATTTTATCATTATAAAATTTTACTACCGATTTGTTTTTTATTTGAAGTGGAATTAACCACATGAATTAAAATAAAAATCTCTCACTAAGGTTATTATTGAGAGATTTTTTATAATCAAATTATAGATTTTTTATTGCAGTATACTGCTCTTGCAGTTTGGCTTTATCGTCAATATAACCTTGTTGTTTTTCTTTCTCTTTCGCTACTACTGCAGCCGGTGCTTTATCAACAAAGCTTGCGTTAGATAATTTGTTTTCAATACGAGAAATTTCGCTATTGATGCGTTCGATCTCTTTTTCTAAACGCACAAGTTCGTTTTCTTTATTGATTAATCCTGCCATGGGAATAAGTAATTCAGCACCATCCACCAATTTAGTGACAGACAGTGGTCCTGTTTCGCCATCATCAAGTAAAACAATTTCGGATAATCTTGCTAGTGATTCAATAAAGTTGATATTGTCACTGATAATTCGATGTACCGTTGGTAAGGCTTTTCGAATTAGTAGTTGCAATGGCTTACTTGGTGCAATATTCATTTCTGCACGAATATTTCGCACAGCAATTACCACATCTTTTATCCAATTAATATCAGCTACAGCTTCGTCATTTATATGTTGTTTATCAAAATTAGGCATTGGTTGTAACATAATGGTGTCAGCCGTTATGTGCATTAATCCTTTTACATTTTGCCAAATTTCTTCCGTAATAAATGGAATAATTGGATGAGCAAGGCGCAATAAAGCTTCTAGCACCGTCACTAAAGTATGACGAGCAGCACGTTGCTGTGATTGTTTGCCATTGGCTAAAACCGATTTGGTTAGCTCTAAATACCAGTCACAAAATTGGTTCCAAGTAAATTCATATAAAATATTTGCGGCTAAATCAAATCGATAGGTATCAAATGCTTCACGATAAGATTGAACGGTTTGATTAAATTCAGCTAAGATCCATTTATCTGCTAAAGAGTAATCAAAATCTCCCCCATTAAACCCACAATCATGCCCTTCTGTATTTATTAATACATAACGGCTAGCATTCCAAAGTTTGTTACAAAAGTTTCGATATCCTTCTAATCGTTTTAGATCCCAATTAATATCTCGTCCTGTTGATGCTAAGGCAGCTAACGTGAAACGCAATGCATCAGTACCATGAGCTTCAATACCATTAGGAAACTGCTTTTGAGTTCGTTTAGCAATTTTTTCAGCTAATTGAGGTTGCATCATATTGCCAGTACGTTTTTCTAATAATGTGTGCAATGAAATACCATCAATCATATCTAAAGGATCAATCACGTTACCTTTAGATTTTGACATTTTTTGTCCTTCTTCATCACGAATTAAGCCTGTAACATACACTGTTTTAAAAGGAACTTGTGGTTTACCTTGCTCATCTTTAATAAAATGCATGGTCATCATGATCATTCGGGCAACCCAGAAGAAAATGATATCAAAGCCGGTCACTAGTACATTCGTTGGATGGAACGTGGCTAATTCGTCAGTATTTTCCGGCCAACCTAACGTTGAGAATGTCCAAAGTGCAGATGAAAACCAAGTATCAAGTACATCTTCATCTTGCTCTAACTCAATATCGTTCGACAAATTATTTTCACGTCGTACCTCAGCTTCGTCACGACCAACATAAACATTACCTTGTTTATCATACCAAGCAGGAATACGATGCCCCCACCATAATTGACGTGAAATACACCAATCTTGAATATCATTCATCCAAGAAAAATACATGTTTTCATACTGTTTTGGTACAAATTGGATATCACCATTTTTTACAGCATCGATCGCAGGCTCTGCAAGTACTTTTGCACGTACATACCATTGATCTGTTAGCATAGGTTCGATCACAACACCACCACGATCACCATAAGGGACAGTTAAATCATGAGGTTCAATCTTTTCTAAAATACCAAGTGATTCACATGCAAAAACCACAGCTTTACGAGCAGCAAAACGTTCTAGGTTTTGAAATTGCTCTGGAATAGTGGGTTCATAAGCATCACTTGGTTCACCATTAGTATCAAACACTTCAGCTTGCTGACGAATATCACCATCAAAAGTAAATATGTTGATCATCGGTAATTGATGACGTCGCCCAACTTCGTAATCATTAAAATCGTGTGCAGGGGTGATTTTTACGCACCCTGTACCTTTGGTTATATCGGCATGTTCATCACCAACAATTGGAATCCGGCGATTCACAAATGGCAATATTACAAATTGACCAATCAGATCTTTATAGCGTGGATCTTCAGGATTAACCGCAACTCCAGTATCGCCAAATAAGGTTTCAGGACGAGTGGTTGCAACAACTAAATAATCTTTACCCTCGGCTGTTTTGACTCCATCAGCTAATGGATAACGCAAATGCCACATTGAGCCTTTAACTTCTCGGTTTTCAACCTCTAGATCTGAGATCGCCGTGCGTAATTTAGGATCCCAATTAACTAAACGTTTGCCGCGATAGATGAGGTTTTCTTGATATAGTCGAACAAAAACTTCTTTTACTGCGTTTGATAAACCTTCATCCATTGTGAATCGTTCACGATCCCAATCGACCGAATCCCCTAAACGACGCATCTGTTTTGTGATGCTACCACCTGATTCAGCTTTCCATTGCCAAATCTTGTCAATAAAAGCATCTCGACCATAATCATGGCGAGTTTTGTTTTCTTCTGCGCCAATTTTACGCTCTACTACCATTTGCGTTGCAATACCCGCATGATCGGTTCCGGATTGCCAAAGGGTATTATGCCCCTGCATACGATGATAACGAATCAAGGCATCCATAATTGTTTGTTGGAAAGCATGCCCCATATGTAAACTACCAGTTACATTCGGCGGTGGAATAGCAATACAGTAACTTGGCTGAGATTTATCGCCATTGGGTTTGAAATAACCACTTTCTTCCCAATGTTTATAAATAGGTTGTTCAATTTCGTGTGGATTATAAGTCGTATTTTTCATAATTAATGCATAAATCCTGATTTAGGGCATAAAAATACTTCCTATTCTACAGTAAAATAGAAAAACAATAAATTGGCAGAACAATAAACTAGATACATTTGATCCCTTTTAAAAAAACTTTTGTCTAAAATTTTATTGATAATTTTTAAACCTATCTACATAAAGTAGGAATAGTTTTAAGGTTAAAACCTGCGTCTTTATAAGACATATATCTAATTCTAGCTAGCAATTTCAATCGTTCATTAACGGGTACAAAATCTATTATGTCACGATAAACACCTGCAAATTCAGGAAATTGCTCTTGTAAATTAATTAATAATTGACGAGTACCACTACTGCGCCTCGCCGGCCAACTAATTTCTATTGGGGAGCCTCCTTTCATGCCTTCACCAGCTAAATTATGTGGAACAAAATTTTCAGTATCTAATTGCCAAAGATATTCATCTATTCGTTCTGCTTGAGTTTGATCTTGACAAGCAACCAATACTCGCAATTTGTTTTGCCAAGCCTCAACAATTTTTTCACAAGCGAGTTTTTCATAAAATAACATGCCTAATTCACTCGCTTCCGTCTGGTTTTCTAATAGGTAGAAAATCACTTTTTTCATAGAATGTAAGCTCGCTAATTACTTTCAAGTAAATATTGAATCAACATTGCAACTGGGCGCCCAGTAGCCCCCTTTTTTGCTCCTGATTGCCAAGCTGTGCCTGCAATGTCTAAATGAGCCCACGGATATTTTTCTGTAAACCGTGATAGAAAACAAGCAGCGGTTATCGTACCACCATCACGGCCCCCTGCATTAACAATATCAGCACAACTTGATTTAATTTGTTCTTGAAAATCATTATCTATCGGTAACGCCCATGCTTTATCGCCCGCCTTATTCGATGATAAAATTAGCTGTGCAACTAATTTTTCATTGTTACCCATTACTCCAGTATAATGGTGACCAAGTGCAACAATGCAGGCTCCTGTTAACGTAGCTATATCAATCACAATTTTAGGATTGTAACGTTCAACATAAGTCAACACATCACATAAAACTAAACGACCTTCGGCATCAGTATTAATGACCTCAACAGTTATGCCAGACATTGTCGTTAAAATATCACCTGGTCTATAAGCATTACCATTTGGCATATTTTCGCAACCGGCCATAATTCCGACTACATTAATAGGTAACTCTAATTCGGCGACAGCTTTCATAACCCCATACACTGTTGCTGCACCACACATATCATACTTCATTTCATCCATGCTTGCAGAAGGCTTAATTGAGATTCCACCAGAATCAAAGGTTAATCCTTTGCCAACTAATACATAAGGTTGAGCATTTTTTTCTTTGGCACCTTTGTATTCAATAACTGTCATAATTGATTCATTCTGTGAACCACGTCCGACAGCTAAATAAGCATTCATATTGAGTTTAGTTAGCTCTTTTTCCCCTAAACAAGAAACTTTTAAAGAAGAGTGACGTTTTCCAAGTTGCTTACCTTGATCTGCCAAATATTGAGCATTGCAAATATTTGAAGGCATATTAGCTAAAGTTTTAGTCGATTCAACAGCGTTTGCAATAATTTGACCCTGCGCCAAATTATTACTTACAGTATCAACTAATTTTGGATCGTTATATAATAAAGCAATGTTATTTAAACTTAATCCAACTGTTTTATTTGATTTAAATTCATCAAAGCGATAAGTTATCTCGCTTACAATTTGTGGAAGTTGTTTAGCTACCTCATCACTTATTGATGAATTAATGGTTAAAAGATCCCAGGAAATAGTTTTAATTTTTTTGGCAATCACTTCATTAATAACCGTTTGTATCAATTTTTTAGATTTGCTTAAATCAAATTCCTTGAATTTACCACAACCTACAAATAATATCTTTTGCCTTAAATTATTCATGTATGGATATAGCAAAGTTGTTTGTCCTAATTCACCACTTATATCACCTGATTTGATTAATTGAGTTATCATTCCCTTAGTAAATTGATCTAAATCTTTTACAAAAGCTGATTGTTCTTTTTCTGAACTTATTGAAATAACTAAACATTCATTTTTTAGTTTGGTTATAATATCACTGTTTTTAATTAAAAATTTCATAAAACTTCTCTTGTAAAATATGGGATAAATACTGATATTCTATCGATTCATTATGGGATAGCAACAAAAAAGATAACTAAACCGATTAATTCAGTTTATAATAGTTCAATTTTATAAAACATTAATTTTGCAGATAGGTTAAATGTGATAATTCGACGATATTTAGTTAAAGAGACATTGAAAACTCAAGGTGCAATTCTTTTCATCTTACTATTAATTTTCTTTTCTCAAAAGCTAATTAAAATTCTATCGAGCGCCATTGAAGGGAATATACCTCGTGATTTAATTATGCCATTGCTCATCTTGGGTATTTCTAATATAGCAGATCTTATTTTACCGCTAAGTCTTTTTTTAAGTGTATTAGTTACTTTTGGGCGACTTTACTCTGATAGTGAAATGGTTGCCATGCATGCATGTGGAGTGAAAAAAAATATCGCCTATCAAGTTGTTTTTTTACTTTGCATTTTTACTTGTATATTAACAATGATAAATACACTTTGGTTTGGACCATGGTCTAGCGTCAAACAAGGGCAATTAATTGAAAATGCAAAAATTAATCCAAGTTTAACAGGTTTATTAGAAGGACAGTTTCAACAAACACCTGACGGTAATTCCGTAATCTATATAGGAAATGTTAATAATAACAATCTTGAAAAGATTTTCATTGTACAAACTAATCCTAAAAATAATTTAAGACCATCAATAATTGTAGCGAATAAAGGTAAAACAGGAAGTGATAAAGACGGTAACCAAACAATCACATTAGAAAATGCTAATCGTTACGAAGGTACTACACAATTAAAAGATTTTCGGATATCAAACTTCCATAATTATTTAGGCATAATAAAACCCAAAGAATTAGAGAATTATGACGATGAAGAAAAATTAGATGCCCAGCAACTTGGACTATTTGACTTATACAATATCCGATCATCAAAAACTAAAGCAGAATTTTATTGGCGATTAACGCTGATGATTTCAGTACCTTTAATGGCTTTTCTTGTAATTCCTTTAAGTGTTTCAAATCCGAGACAAGGAAGGCTTACCCAAATACTCCCTGCTTTACTACTTTATTTGATCTATTTTTTACTATCGAGTTCAATAAAAGGAAGTGCAGGAAAAGGACATATAAATCCAGAACCTTGGTTTTATATCATTAATACAGTATATTTTATTATTGCGTTATTTTTAAATTGCTGGGATAACTTGTTTATACGTAAACTTCGTCTTAAATATTTAGCATCATAAAGGGGAAAATTGTGTTTTCGATTTTAGATCGCTATATTGGTAAAACAATATTAAGTACCATTGGGTTATCACTTTTTTTACTAATTAGCTTATCAGGAATCATTCGTTTTATTGATCAGCTTCGAAAAATAAAGGGCGACTATGATGCATTTGCTGTAGGAATTTATACCACCTTAATGGCGCCCAAAGATTTAGAAACATTTTTCCCTATGGCTGGATTATTAGGTGCATTAATTGGATTAGGTTTACTGGCATCTCGCAGTGAACTTATTGTTATGGAAACATCTGGATTCAGTCGATTTAAAATTGCTAAAGCAGTGATGAAAACAGCTATTCCATTGGTTGTGATTACCATGGCAATTGGTGAATGGGTTGCCCCTGTAACGGAACAAGCTGCTCGAAATATGCGCTCTGAAAAACTTTATGGTAATTCATTAATGGCAGAGAAAGGAAGTTTGTGGGCAAGAGATGGAAATAACTACATCTATATAGGCCGCATCAATAATGATAATTCTATATCACATATTTTTATTTACACAGTCGAAAATAACAAATTACTTTCAATCACACATGCTGATTATGGCGTATATTCTAATAATGAATGGACGTTGGCTCAGGTTGAAAAAAATGATCTAACAAACCCAAAACAAATAACTGGTACCAATTTAGTACTTATGAAGTGGCGTACCAATATCACACCAGATAAATTAAGCATAGTTGCATTTGATCCTGATTCACTTTCTGCTAGTGGTCTTTATCAATACTCCAAATATTTACATAATTCAGGGCAAGATACAAAATATTACGATTTACTTTTCTGGAAAAAAATAATTAAACCAATATCTGTAGCAGTAATGATGCTACTAGCATTATCTTTTATATTTGGACCTCTGCGCAGCGTATCTATGGGTGTTAGAGTCATTACCGGTATAAGTTTTGGTTTTCTATTCTATATTACAGACAATCTCCTTGCACAAATAAGTATTGTAATTGGACTTTATCCATTAATTGGCTCATTATTAACTAGCATTGTATTTTTAATGATTTGTTATGTTTTATTTAAAAAAAAGAATTAACTCGTACGAATTGTTAAATACTGCAAGTTAGGTATGAAAAACCCCAAAATTCATTTTTATTTTATAAATGAACAAATAAACATAAATAATTGAAGACCTTTTTTCTAAGCCCTATTATTCATACTAAATAATAGGGTGTTTTAATTAGCTAAGCTTTCTTAAAAAGTTTTAAATATTGCCCATATCCTTCTGCTTTAAGATCATCTTTAGGTATAAAGCGTAACGCTGCTGAGTTTATACAGTAGCGTAATCCACCTAATGTTTTTGGTCCATCATGAAAAACATGACCAAGATGGGAATCAGAAGTTACTGAGCGAACTTCAATACGATGCATTCCATAGCTATTATCTTTTTTTTCAACAATAGAGTGTTTACCAATAGGTTTAGCGAAACTAGGCCAACCACACCCTGAATCAAATTTATCTAATGAAGTAAACAATGGTTCACCAGAAACGATATCAACATAAAGCCCTTCTTGATAATTGTCGTTGAACTCATTATCAAATGGTGGTTCAGTTCCATTATGCTGCGTTACATGATATTGCATAGGCGTTAACGTTGAAAGTACTTTTTCTTTCATTAATTTATTCATAATCAGTAAAACCCTTTAAATTATTAAGATAATTAAAACGGCAAAATATCAAGTTTATAACATTGATTGTAGAACTTTATCTTTAAGAAAAAAGTAGTGATACATTGCCCCTATAACATGCAAAAGCAATAAAATCATAAAAATAAAAGAGGTTAAAATATGAGTATTGTAAAAAAATGTATAAAACTTATTAGGCATATCAATTGCAGGAATTGAAATAACACCAAATACATTAAAGTCACGGCTACTCATCAAATATCCTGAAATAGGGACAATTAAAAGAAAGATGTAAATAAATCCTTGGACTGATTTTGACAATATTTTTAGTAATCTATTATCATTAGATAATAGATTCGGAGAACTTTCGAATATTACGACAAGTATTCGCCATACGGTTAATACCACGATAACTATCCCAAAAGATTTATGTAGTAAATAAATATTAGGCATTCCCCCCAAATAATATGACATGCTTCCTTTAAATGCTATCAGTAAAAAAGTCATTAAAACACATATCGCTGATAACCAATGAATCCATTTTTGTTTTACAGAATATTGTGGATAATTTTGCATTATTTATTTACCTTAGATGAATTTTTGTCCTGCCAGTGCGTCGATATAAAATGAGCTCGGCCTGATAATTGATAATAACGATTATAGTGTTCAGGTTGCTTTTTATAATAGTCTTGATGATAATCTTCTGCTGAATAAAATTCAACAGCGGGCTCAATATCCACTGTTATTGGATTAGCAAATCGATTACTTGCTTCAAGTGCACGCAAAGATATTAATGCTTGTTGGTGTTGAGATTTATTATGATAAAAAATAGCCGGACGATAAGAATCGCCACGATCGGCAAATTGTCCTCTTTTATCTGTAGGATCTATCTGTTGCCAAAAAACATCAAGTAATTTTTGATAACTTATTTTAGATGGATCAAAAGTTATTTGAATAGCTTCAGTATGCCCTGTATTTCCCTGACAAACTTGTTGATAAGTAGGATTAGCAACATGTCCTCCAGTGTACCCAGAAATAACACGAATAACACC
Source organism: Gilliamella sp. wkB18 (assembly GCF_001690875.1). Classification (NCBI taxonomy): domain Bacteria; kingdom Pseudomonadati; phylum Pseudomonadota; class Gammaproteobacteria; order Orbales; family Orbaceae; genus Gilliamella; species Gilliamella sp. wkB18. The sequence goes on along the minus strand of NZ_LZHM01000083.1, from coordinate 11,697 downwards.
ATCATACTGATCAAATGGTTTAACCATACACCAAAAACAACCACCAGCAAATATTGCTTGTTCATATTGTTGCATAACTATCTCCGCTAAATAATACAAAATAGATATGTTGATTACATCAATATATTATCATTCAACTTACATTAACATTCATACAAATTAATAATAGCCAAACCATGGCTTGAAAAAGATTTAAAAAACCATATCTAAAAAGCTACGTTACTATCATAGGGGTTACATTATGGCTAATGGCTGGGCATCAGATGATGCCGTAAATCAACAAATAGAAGGTACAATTTCTGACGCTATCGAAAATGCTAGACGCCAATTAAAACAAGGTGTTAATAGTGCTAATTTTTGTATTGAATGTGGTGAAATCATCCCTGAAGCAAGAAGGCATGTATTGCCTGGTGTCCAGTTTTGCTTCACCTGTCAACAAGAAATTGATAAGCAAATAGCAAAGGCAGCAGTCTTATATAATCGTCGGGGCAGTAAAGACAGCCAGCTTAGGTAACAATACCATATATTTGCTAAATTAATTACTCTTCCATAATTTACAAAATTGTATCAATTTATAGAATTAAAACTCTAATTTCATTAATAACTAACATATTAAAAATTAGCAGTCTTACCGTTTTAACTTTATTATATGTAATTTAACTTTCAGTAACTAAAGCGTTACTCAACCTGATTACAAACTAAATATTCCAGATCAAAATAAAAGTAACGCTCCGTTTTATTTTTTACAAAATAATCAAAATGCAAGTATATCTATTATCCACTGAAAAAATTGAGATTATTTTTTATCTGGATGAGGGTCTTTAGCTGAATCACCTTGTCCTGTAACAATATACCAACCATTCTTAATATGTGGTTTTTTATTATGATCTGGGCAAGGTGGTAAGGATTTTTTACTTTGATTTGAATAAATATAACCACAATCTGCACATTTATAAGTACCCGCTGAAACATCACTACCGTACGAAGCAAATTTTTGTACCATTATAAGCTCCTCCAATAATTTTATATTAGCGATAAGCACCTTACTTATCATTAATATATATAAACTGTGATTAAACAAAAATCAAGATTAGATTTCGTTAATTTACACTTTATAAAAAAGCAGTGAATAAAAGTTGATGATTATTAACTATGCATGGTTTATACAGACTATATTAAATAGCTATATACAAATAAGACTTATATTGTCGATTTTCCAATCTAGATATATAGCGTATAATACAGTTTCCAATTTTCGAAATATTAATATCTTTTATTAATAAAGTTATAATAAATCAATGATTCACGCTAGACTAAAACTCATACATATTGTTAACAAAAGTTACTAAATATTCTGAAGTTAATGCTTCAACTTACTACTACAGTAACAGCATACAGATAAATAAAAATATTAACTAGGAGGTAGTGAATGTATTTATTAGAAATGGCACCAAAATTTTTATTAGCATTAGTTATCTTACTTATTTATGTGAAATTATCAGGCAAAAGCCAAATAGCACCTATGTCTCAGTTAGATCAAGTTGGTAGTATGGTAATTGGTGCTTTGGTTGGGGGAGCATTGTTAAGCCCAACCGTCTCTGCATGGGAAGCAGCTGCTCTTGTAGCAATTTGGGCCGGTTTATTGGTTATAATCAGATTCATCAAATCCAAAAATTCTCGTTTAAGAGATGCAATTGATGGTGCGCCTATTCAGCTGGTCAAAAATGGAAAATTAATAACCGATAATTTTATCAAAGCCAATTTACCTGTACGAGACTTTGAAACTTTAGTTAATATACAAGGTATTTCATCATTCGAACAATTAAAGCAAGTTTGGTATGAATTAAATGGATCATTAACAATTATCAAGAAAGGTGAGAAAGATATTGCGGTTCTAATTATTGAAAATGGAGGAATAAGCCATGATAACCTCGATCAGATCCAAAAAGATGAAGATTGGGTTAAACAAGAAATTCATAAACAAGGATATGAAAAGATAGAGGATATTTTCTGCGCGGAATGGTTTGATAATAAATTATTTATTTATCCTTATGATAAAGCCCAGCAAAAAAATTAATAACCGATTAATATAACTTTATAAGTATAAACTTATATTGCTAATTGTTCATATATTTTTATTTGATCGTTTTATTTAATTAGATTGTCTAATGCGTGTGCTTAATCACTTTTAACCTAACCTGGCAGTTACTAATAAAACTGTTCAGGAATAGGTTATTATCTAGTTAAAACCAAATAAAATTATGATAGGCTAATTAATTTTGTCTTGTCGTTAATTAAATCATCAATTGTATATTGTTCTAATTCTTTTAAAAATGCCTCTTTTGCATCCCATAAATATCTTTTTAAAAGACAAACTGGGCTAATATTACATGCTGAAACGCTACAATCAAGTAGTTCTAGCGGTTCAATCTGCCTAATAACTTTACCTACATTAATTTGACTCCCATGCATTTTTAATTTTATACCGCCATACTTTCCTTGTTTTGTTTCAATATAACCTAACTTACCTAGTTTATAGACAACTTTAACCAAATGATTTTTAGATATATTATAATATTTACTTACCTCAGTAATATTTGTCATTTCACCTTCAGTTAAAGCTGACAAATAAATAAGTACACGTATGCTATAATCAGTAAAATTTGATAATTGCACTAAATCTCCTATATTATACAATCTATTAATATTCTTATTTGGCCTATTCTAGTTTAGAATAATCTGTTCCCATAAACACTATTATCTGCATCGAAAAGCAGATAATAGCATAAATCCATTTATTTTAAGCCGCATTAAAAGTTAATATTTGATTTAAATCACTGGTTGCATCTGCCGTAATACGTAAATCAAACTTATTTTTCAATATGCTCAATAAGTTATCTGTTAAAAATTCGGGAATTGAAGGCCCTACATAAATTCCTTTAATACCCAATGATAGTAAAGTGAGCAAAATGACAATTGCTTTCTGCTCAAACCATGATAGAACCAATGTTAATGGAAGTTCATTAACGCTACACTCAAAAGCTTCAACCAATGCAAGCGCTAATTGAACTGCCGAATAAGCATCATTACATTGCCCAATATCAAGTAAACGAGGAATGCCATTAATATCACCAAAGTTTTGCATATTAAAGCGATATTTACCACAACCTAAAGTTAAAATAACACTATCTTTAGGTACTTGGTTTGCCATTTCGGTATAATAATGACGTTCACTTTTGCTACCATCACATCCCCCAATTAAAAAGAAATGCTTAATATTTCCAGCTTTTACTTGTTCAACAACTGTAGGTGCAACATTCATTAATGTATTTCTTGCAAAACCAACAGTTATATAATGTTCAATTTCAGTATAATTGAAACCTGATTGATTAAGTGCACAATCAATAACAGGACTAAAATCATCAGTCTGAATATGAGCAACCCCAGGCCAACCAACCATATTACGAGTAAAAATGCGATCCGCATATCCGTTTGTAAAAGGGTTTATAATACAATTTGACGTCATAACAATTGCCCCGGGAAAATTAGCAAATTCAACTTGCTGATTTTGCCAAGCGCTACCATAATTTCCGACTAAATGAGTATATTTTTTTAATTCTGGGTAAGCATGAGCGGGTAACATTTCTCCATGAGTATAAACATTAATGCCCTTTCCTTGCGTTTGTTCTAAAATCAAACGTAAATCATGAAAATCATGTCCAGAAACTAAAATACATTTGCCTGCAATTGGCTTAGTATTTACTTTAGTTGGGACAGGATGACCAAATTCAGTTGTTTCTCCCATATCAAGCATCGACATAACTTTATAATTTAATTGCCCAATCTGCATTGAAAGTTCAAAAAGCTTATCTACATCAGTTGGATTATCGCCAAGAATGTTCATGATGTGATGATATTCTGAATAAACTTCATCATTAAATTGACCTAATACCGCAGCGTGTTCCATATAAGCTGCCGCGCCTTTCAAGCCATATAAAGCTAATAAACGAAGCCCTATTACATCATCACCAACTTGTTCTTGCTCTCGATTCAACTTGACTTGACTAGCAAACGCTAATAGATCCTCTTTTGCTTCTGGATAATTAAGCTTAGCTGCATAACTTAATGCTGGTAAAATATCATTTACTTTAAGCGCAGCACTTTTAGCGCAATGTGCTAACTTTTGACAATGTATATTAGCTTGCTCAAGATATTCTAGCATCCGCTGCGCATCAAAATTGACATTAGTTAATGTCGCAAAAAAAGTTTGAAACGACCACCTATCAATCTCTCTATCCACAATGTTATACCTACGACAAAGCGTGGCCCAATACGAAATCTTTTGTAAACTAGCTACTAAAACATCTTGCAAATCAGAAACTTCTGCTGTTTTACCACACATACCTTTTGCATAATTACAGCCTTTATTATTTGATTTTATTATTGTTTGCTCACACTGAATACAGAACATAATATCTCCTCTTTTTCCATTCTTGTAAACATATAAATAAAATACATGTTTAAATAAAAAAAGAAAAGCAGATTAAGCTTTATTGATTTAAAAACAATCATAGAAAATTAGGATTAAATTATTTAATGCCCTATAAAGTTCTTCAAAATTATAAATAATTAACTATTCTTCGATAACCAGCCCTGGCTCCTAGTTGTTAATAAGTAGGGTTAAATTATTTGGTATAGCCACTTTGATATGGACTATAAAGGATGATATAGTAACCATAACATAAATTTTTTCCTAGCTAGTGAAAGTTTTTCTATAAATTTGGTTTATTACCTATCCGTATTTTGGGTAAATAACCATGATATTGAGCCAGATTATCCTACTAACGGACAACTGACTACAATATCAAGCCTAGTGCCACACTATTAAAGTCACCTATCACTTGAATGCTTTTTTACAATTTACCTTGAGATTGCCTTTTAAGTCTCAATTCTTAAGGTAAATACATTATGGTTACACTAATAGCTAAGTTTTCATATATAGTAAAAACAATTAGAAAAGACCTAGAGTAAATGCTTGTCAGTAAAAGGACTGAACTCCAAAACAACAACCTAAATTTAGTAATTTAAGTTAAACATATTATGCATAGCAGCTAAATTTGAATCATACATTCAGCATAAACAGCAAAGCTCTTAGACTGAAATGCCTGCAAAAGAATCTTTTAAAATAAATACGATTGGTGCTCTGTCATTTTTTATTATGTAAACTCTATGTGGGTTAATGGAGAAAATTTTTGACTTTGAAAATGTACTATTTAGGAGATAGTTACATTTGCATATAGCTTAATTGACCATGTTTTACTTACCTAATTTAATAAAACTAAATTTTATCATAACTTTTTAGTATGCAACTTACCCTGAATTTAGCAATCAACCGCTTAAGCACATCACCCACACTATAGATCATTTTTAAATCTTTGACATTAAAAGCACCTTTAATAACTTCTTATTTTTCAAAATAATAAATAATATTAACTGGAAAATTACTGCTGTATTGATATTTTTTAAACACCATGATAGCATGTAAAGATAATCTTTTTTATATAAGGAACTAGGGTATGAAAAAAACATTAATTTTACTTGCACATCCAAATTTAAATGAATCAGTTGTTAATAAAGCTTTAATACAGAAATTAACTCCTTTCGCTTCAGAAAATTTGATAATTCGTGATATTTCAAAATCCTGTGTAAATAATCAGTTCAATGTAGAAGAAGAGCAATCTTATCTATTAAACTCCGAACGCATTATTTTTCAATTTCCATTATATTGGTATTCCTACCCTGCAATATTAAAAAAATGGATTGATGAAATTTTTCTTCCGGGTTTTGCTTATGGTAGAAAAGGAACAGATTTAGGAACTAAGCTCATTAATAAACAATTTAGTGTCATAGCATCTATTGGTGGAACAAAAGAAGTATATACTCCTGGAGGTGTTGTAGGTTTTTCTATTAATGAGTTATTAAGACATTTACAGATAACAATTGAATATGTTGGTGGTATATATACTTACCCATTTTTTATTTATGGTTCAAACTTTATTAAAGAAACGTCCAAATTGGATGATATTTTTAAAGATTACAAAGAACATATATTTTCAGAATATATTCCTAAAGATAAACAATATAAAAAATTGATTAAATTAGCTTATGAATGCCAAGCAAAAGGGTTCTATTAAAAAACTCAATGCTTTATTAAACAATATAACTCTTATAGCAGAAGAAGTTGATTATTTAAGCTATCAAAGCTTATATATTTCTAAAAAAATTTCAGCATATGATGCTTATAAAAAAATAACGAGTTATCAACCTAAATGGATAGAGTTACTGTTTAACATTAGAGATTTTTTAGGAAAAATAGTTGGAATTAAATCCATTAACGGGTTCAATGTATTAGACAAAAACGAACCCGATATAGGAAATAAAGTCCACTTTTTTACAGTCATTGAAAAAGAAGAAAATATATTAACGTTGGTAGTAAGAGACTGGCATCTAGATGTTTGTGTGCATATTCGTATTATCAACGCTAATGATTATCATAATAAGTTATATTTAATTACATCAGTTAAAAATCACAATCTTGTTGGAAAATTATATATGTTGCCTGTTTCTATCATGCATCCATATATTGTAAGTAAATTGTTCGAAAATCTTAATATTAAACAGAAGGAATAAAAAATGGATAAAAAAGCACTTGTTGATTCGTACATAGTTCATAAATCAGAAGTAGAAGATGTACTTATTTATGAACCTAGTATTGTACTATTAAATATGATTAAAGAAGATGATTTTAACGATTTAATACTCTCTAATCCAGAGCATGAACATCTTCTTAAATCTGTTTATAAACGCTGTAAATCTAATAAACAACATATTTATACTCTTAGAACATTACCAATAGAGATATCAAAAGATGTAGCTTGTACTATTCTTTCTGATATACATATAGCTGAGTTTTATAAACCACTAGATGATAATACTTTAGAATTAATTAGTGCTTATATGCCTCTACATCTAGAGGAAATTATTAGAAGTAGATTATTACCCAATATTCCTCCAATTAATGATGATGATAAAAGAGCAATTTCTAACATACAAAACACCGCCCCTATTTATTCTTATTTCTTATTTAATAATACAAAAAACCAATATTTTTACAAAAAAGTCCATGAACATGTTCCTGGAATGATGTTATTAGAAGCTGCAAGACAAGCTGCATATGATTACGTTTACTCAACAACAGGGCATAAATACAAAGAGGTTTCTATCTCAATGACAAGTCTTGGAGTAAATTTTTTAGACTATGTTGTGTCATCTTATCCACTAGAGATACTTTTTTCTCAAAAAGATTATGTTCGTAGGGTAAAACCTAAAATTCTTGAAAAGAAAGCATGGTTTTATCAGAAAGGTAAGCTTAAAGGAACTTTCTCCTTAAATTGTGCAGTTATTCCCATGAGTATTTTTCCTAGATTAAGAAATGAACACTATGCTAAAACACATAATTTTTATCCTTTCGATAAGGACATGTCAATAAAAGTATTTAGCAATAATGGCCAAGAATCAAATAAAAAAATAATATACTTATCATTAACAGGGATCACAATAGAAAGTGATAAAGATGATAATGCAAATATTTCTAGTGTAATTTTATTGAATAAACATGAGTTCTCAATAAAACAACACACAACAATAGAAACAAACAGTAATTGGCACTATTTGATATTTGACGATTTATCTAAATCTCAGTTACTAACATTGAATAATATAATAAATACTTCTTTTTATCATAAACCTATGTTTGATGAACTAAACATTTAAAAACTGGGATAAAAAATACATGAATGATTTAATTCTATTATCACCTTTACATTTTGAAAATGGAATATCGATTAAGAATAGATTATTTTTATCATCGATAGGACTAGACTTAGCAAAACCCACTGGCGAATGTTCCGAAGAATTGATCAATTTTTATAAAAAAATTATCGATGGCGGCGTTGGGATGATTATAATTGGCAATTCAACGGTGTCACCATCCTCCCGCTTACATGAAAGAGGGCTAGCTTTATATGAATGGAAACATGCACAAGCTCTAAAGCCAATTTTTGAATATGCCCATCAAAAAAATGTATTAGTGGTAGTACAACTCCAGCATTATGGTGCACAAGGTTCATCAAAACACACAAATTGCCCTCTATTATCCCCTAGTGGGCAATTTAGTCAAAAAATGAAAAAAAAATTCCCAGAAGACAAAGTTATAGAAATGTCTATAAGTGATATTGAAAATGTCATTGAGGAATTTGCTCATTCTGCATGGTTAGTTCAACAAGCTGGTGGTAAAGCTATTCAAATCCAAGCAGCTAATGGATACCTAATTAGTAGTTTTTTATCGCCTTATACAAATAAAAGAACTGATGACTATGGTGGAACCCCTAAAAAAAGAGCGCTTATACTGATAAAAATCATTGAAGCTATTCAAGTTAAAACTAAATATAACCTAAGTATTTTTATTCGCTTGGGCATTGATGATTATTTTGATAATGAAGAAGGGCAAAAACCAGAATATTTAGAGGAAGTAATACATGAATTAGAACAATTAGGCATTGATGGGATAGAATGCTCAATGTGTATAGGCGAAACATTTTACAAATTTTTAAGTGGTTATAATCAAAACAGCAAAAATAGAATTTTCTCTGGCGCAAGTAAAATTAAGTCTTATACAACTAAAATTCCAGTAGGATGTACAGGACTAGTTCACTCAATATTGGATGCAGAAGAGCAACTCCATAAATACAAACTTGACTATATTGGTATGGCAAGGGCATTATTTGCCGATCCAAAACTTTTATCCAAATTTTTTGAAAAAAGAGAAATCAACGCTTGTAGATTTGATGGTTTTTGTTTTAAAGATAAAAGCAATCCAAAATTAGACAGAGTTTATTGCTGTGTTAACCCTGATTATTTAAGAGATTCTCAAACTAAATATGAGTAAATAAAATGAAATACATTGATTTTGAAGACAAAAATATCATCGTTGTTGGTGGTACAAATGGTATAGGTCTGTGCTTAGTACAAAGACTTATTGAATTAAAAGCAAATATTATTGTTCTTGGAAGAAATATTGACAAGCCTGAACTCAAAAAATTAAAGGATCATTGCCAATTTTTTAAATGTGATATTTCAAACTCTAATGACATTGATAATACTTTTGATCATATTAAAAACGAATATAAAGTTTTACACTTTGCAGTAAATAATGCTGGTATCACAGCCCCTTATAGTAATATCTCCGAATTGGATATTATTCAATGGAAAAAAATTATTGACACCAACTTAACAGGTACAGCCCATTGCTTAAAAAGAGAAATCCAATTAATTTCTCAAAGTAAAGGTGGCGCTATAGTAAATATTTCATCCTGTGCAGGATTACAAGCATTACGAATGCAAGCTGCGTATTCCGTAAGTAAAGCCGCCATTAATATGCTAACACAAGTTGCTGCTATAGAGTGTGCCGTTGATCATGATAATGTACATGCAATTCGAGTTAATGCTGTAGCTCCAGGACCAATATTAGGAGGAATGAATAATGAGGAAAATTTGCGAAAGAACCCTGAACGGACAGAAAGAAAATTATCAATTACAGCAATGAAAAAGTTTGGCACAGCTGACGAAGTTGCTAATAGTGTTTTATGGTTATTAAGTCAACAATCATCATATACTACAGGCGTTATATTACCTATTGATGGTGGATTTAATTCAGGTAAATTCAATTAAAAGACAAACTTTATGAAAAAAAATATCTTTATCTCTGGAGTAAGCTCAGGAATAGGTCGTGAGCTAGCTCTTTATCATTTAAAAGAAGGAGACAGTGTATATGGTATTTCCCGAAGTAAATGTGCTGAGCTTGAAAAATATCAACATTTCCATCATCACTGTATAGATTTATCACAATCGGAATTTATAGTTAGCCATTTGAAAGAATTTTCTAATCTAAAACAAATTAAAAAGATTGACCGTTTATACCTAAATGCAGGTCTATTTAATAAAGTTACTCGGTTAGATCAATTAAGTTTTGATGACTTTAATTATGTTATGTCAGTTAACTTATTTTCTTATAAGATTTTATTAGATTTTTTTCTAAATCATGACCAGCTATCATTAGAACAAATTATAATATCCAGTTCAATTGCCGGTGTTCGTCCGAGACAAGGAATGTCTGTTTATGCGGTATCTAAAGCAGCATTAAATATGATGATAAAAATATATGCATTAGAAAACCCACATTTATTTTTTGCTGTAATTGGACTATGTATTTTTGACTCAGCAGTTTCTCGTGTAATAACTTTAGACAATCCAAAGCTAAATGAATTTCCAGAATTAAAAAAATTAGCTGAGCGCTTATCTAAAAATGATGGTTATTTAGTAAGTTCACAACAAAGGGCTAAAGAATTGATTCATGTTTTAAATAATATTGAAACTTTACAAATCACATCTGGTGATTTTTTTGAAATACGTGATCTACTACATTAAATTTATTTTATTAAATAAGGAAAAACAAATGATAATTGTAACTGCTACATTTAAAAAACCAATGCAAGAGATTTTAGCAAAATTAGATGAACATAATAAATTTTTAGATAACTATTTCGCTCGCAGTAAGTTTTTAGCTTCTGGACTTTTTGAAGATAAAACAGGCGGTATAATTTTAGTAATGAGTGACTCGATTGAAGAAACAAAAAATATAATAAAAGAAGACCCTTTTTATATTCACGACCTTGTAGATCTTAGTTATACCTTTTTTCAAGCATCAAAATTATCACCTAATCTAACGACACAATAAGTCACTTTATGCCCTTCTCTTAAAAAACTATGAAACTACTTTAGATAGCATATTAAGTACATTTAAAGTTGTATAGTTCTTTATGGGAAGGGAAACAGATAAATTACACTAGCTAGTCATATTCAGACACTAAAATTGAAAAATGGTTATCGCTAGTATTTGAATCAACTTTTATTTTTTACCAATTGTTAATAAAATAATAATAACAAAATTCTTATCAACCAAAGTGTTAGGTCAAATTTTAATGCTATAAGCCTAATGATTGGGTTCTATATTGTAATAGAAAAGTCAGACACAATTATTAATTTTCATGAAATAATAAATATTGATTTTCATCTAAAAACACTAGATTGGAGCGGGAAACGAGGTTCGAACTCGCGACCCCGACCTTGGCAAGGTCGTGCTCTACCAACTGAGCTATTCCCGCATAGGTAAGTAAGTGGTGCCCGGGGCGAGACTTGAACTCGCACGGCCAAAAAGGCCGAGGGATTTTAAATCCCTTGTGTCTACCGATTTCACCACCCGGGCTCAAAACACATTACAAAATATAATTGCGTTTCGAATGCTGAGCATTTTACCTATCTGAATTTCTACGTCAACTAAAAATTTAAAATTATTGATTAATTGCTCAATGTTTATCATTTTTGTGGATTTATTAAGCTATCATAAAATAAAATACATTTTAAACGTATATCTTGATTAAACTAGTGATTGTATTTGCAATTAAGTGGCAATGAATTTTTATAATAAATTATATTCAGTTGATTTTAAATTTTGCTTTGTATACCAACCACTTTTCTTAGTATAAATAAAATGTTTTTTGAAATTATAATGGAATAAAG
>NZ_LZHM01000082.1:0-4439 GCF_001690875.1 Gilliamella sp. wkB18 | reverse complement strand
TTTCATGGCAAAGTCTCGCTGATAAGGCTCGGTGATGCCAAGTTTATCTAATCCCGCTTCAATAAGCGCTTTTTGTTGTTGCTTTTCTTCTTCAAATAGCTCATCAACTTCGTTCCATTTGCTTAATGCTTCATCAGCATACCATTCACTTTCATATTTCACCAGTAAATGCCCTATCTGCTCCGCTGTCCAACTTCTGCGTAACCCTTCCTTTAAATCCCTATCCGTAAAAGTCGGTGGCGGTAGGGCTTTTTTTCGTTGGGTTGAATATATTAGTGTGCCGGTTAAGATTTGCTGTAATTCTCGCATCGTCGGCGTGTAATCGGCTAAATCTAAGGTGGCAACGTTATTTTTGCTGATTTTATCAGATAATTCGCCTACCGTTGCCTTCTCTTCTATCGTTTTAAAACCTGACCAGTGCCATGGGCTAACTCGTTTTATGTGTTGCTGTGCGCCACTTTTAGTGTTTACCCAACCTTGTATTGGCATCCCTTGTTTATTCCCCGCCTGTATATATCGCCACACCGAATCAGGAGCGGCATCATCAACTGCTGTAAAACTTGTATTACTCGATTGCTCATTTAGTGAAACAGTACGCGGGTAATACACCGTGTTGTGCTCTGTCGCTGCCGGTAAATTAGTTAATGATAGTGGAAAGTGATTCCAATAATTTATCGAGCTATTTAGTTGCCCATTTTTTCCTTGTAGGTGAAAAACCTCTTTCGTGGCTATCCAGTAATGTCTGTTTTCTACCACAAAACGGATGGTTAATTCCGTGCCATTATTCTCATTCGATGACGATATACCACTCACTAATTCAACTTCATCAGGAATATCAGCTAGGGTTAATTCCGGATAATTCACTTGATAACGGTTAATCAACTCCGTTTTATCTGCCTGCGTTAAACGGTGCTTGCTAACTTCACCCTCCTTATTTTCAACTACCCCATTTATCCCTGTAATCACCATATTACTTGCATTATCTGAAAGATTGGATGATAACTTTAATGTATATTCTGGCTTAACTTTAACGTAATAATCACTAGCATTGCCAATAAACTGTATCCCCAATCCTGCCGGTAACGTCCCTTCAGCTTTAGCGGCCTGAATTAATCTTGCCTCTTTTTCAACTAATAAAATGGTCTTTTCACTTTCCGGTAACTGCTCTGCTAAGACTCGGGTTTTACTGATAAATGCCGGCAAATCATCACAGGTAAATAATTCAACGTGTGCTAGCTGTGGTAAGTTAGTGTCTAATGCTCGCTTCATGGTCGATAACGGAGCCTCTTTGGGCTCGTCAAAACGTTCCGATTGACTAACATTATGACCAATATATCCAATAAAATCGCCTTTCTTTATTGGTGCCGGCTTTTTTAATACCACAATTTTATCTAGCTTTCCTGGCTCGAAAGTCGATGACGTCACCGAGGTTAATTTGACATAGCCCTTATGCGGGGCATCATCATCGCCATTTTTATCCACCAAAACCGCTGGCACATCACAGTTGTTGATTTTCCGAATTTTGGCATACCCCTTATTTTCACCGTCAAATTCAAACGTCGCTGTCTTAGGTAAATAGGTTAATTTCTGTTTATTGTTTGCCGCACCATATACTGCAATGCCTTTTACGGCTACTTCGGGTTTGCCCAGCTTGTCATTATCTTCCAGACAAATGACATAATCCTTGTTGGCTTCTGCAATTGTTCCTGTCGGTCTATCTTTTGCTGTGGCTCCAATATCTTTATGCCAAACATAGCCCGTTATATTGCCCAATTCCTGTTGAAATCCGTTTGGCGTAACTAAAGTACCTTCTGTTATCGACACTATTTTATACCAGCCCGCCATTTTTTGATGTCGTTCCCCTAAACGGACTTTACTGCCTTTGAGTAGTAATCCAACAACGGTTGTTTGGCTTCCATTTTCTCGTATTACACTACCCGTAATAACTTCCGATTTTACTTCATTGACCTTCCCTAATTGAGTTGATTGCCAATAACCAGGATAGTCAACCTTACCATTCCCTTCCTGTTTCTTTTGCTGATAACCATACCAATCTAACTGATGCATATATAAACTGTATAACGTTATTGATGGTGATGTGTCGGTTGAATTAGCAATTTTGGGCATTTGTAACAGGTGCCTGACTAAGGTAAATCCTGTTGAGAAATACGCCACTTTTTGTTGTTCCTTATAAGGCAGTTTTAGTTCAACATTGTCCTGATACACAATTTTAGGATAAACATCATTCACTCGATAAGCGATAACTTCACCATCAGCCATACAACGCAGCTTCGCTTCCTCTTTGATTTCTTTCAATACCTTTTTGTCAATATGGATACCACCATGCCATATGCCATTGGCACCAAAGGGATAAAAGCCGCTGTTTGCTTCTGATAAGGCTTTATAATAGGCGTCTTGACTAAGTGGTTGTTTGCCTATTGGAAAAATGAAATCGTCTATTTTTTTGATGGTCATTTTACGTTCATAAATTTCTTATCTTTATTTTAATTTGATAAGTTTTTAACTTATCGAATATATTTAGCATTAATATTTCTCTTTGACCATTCATCAATAATAAACTTGGGAAATAAGATTACATTGTTTCTTTATAAAAAGTATCTTTTTGCTTATTTGATTATGGTTCATTGCCTGGCTCTACCACAGCTTTTTCACAGTCTTGTCTTTCTTTTTTAGTACATTGTTTTTGAATAGATTTTTGCATTACCAAACCTTTTTCTAATCTATATACGGCTCATAATGGACATATTTTAAGCACTCGCCTTTATAACAACCAAATGCTATCTGATCTTTGTTTTCTCCGGAAATAAATGCTAGCCCCCCCAAATCAATACTATAACTTTTATTTACTCCATTAATTAATAATTCACCATTTATTTTGCACGTATAAACGTCAAAAGCACTTATTTGAGCTGAATTGATATATTTTTCTGCGGTCAAGAAAAAACGGGCTATATCTTTTTTGCCTAAGTTCCATTTATTACATAAATCGTTAAGATAATCGTCACTACCCTCCTTAATTACTTTTTTTATTGACAGTACTTTGATTTCATCGTGATTTATATAAGGTTCATTATGAACGTATTTCAAACACTCGCCTTTAGAACAACCAAATACTATCTCTTCAGCGTTATCACCTTCATGAATAACTGCTACTCCACCTAAATCAATGCTATATTCTTTTTTTATTCCATTAATCAATAATTCACCTTTTATGTTGCAATTATAAAAGTTAAACGAATTTATTTGATCTGAATCGATAGATTTCTTTGCAGTCAAGAAGAAACGGGCTATTTCCTTTTTGCCTAATTTCCATTTATTACATAAATCGTAAAGATGATCGTTGCGGTCCATTTCTACCGCAACTACCTTTTCTAGCGATAATACTTTGATTTCATCACGATTATTGGCACTAGTAGTGACGGGGATCAATATTCCAATTATCAGCAGGAGGATACAGATTTTTACCTTCTCCACTTGTTTTATAAGCAATGCACTGATGTTGATACAAGTCTTTATCATTTAAATTAAACTCCTTTTGTAAAAAAATAACTAAATTTCTAATTGATTCTAATTGTTGAGGTGTTGCATCATCCCATAACTTAGTTTTGTCGTCCCACCATGCTACAACTTCAATACCTATACTGTCTTGGTTATATGGATAACGTTCTGGATAATCTTTTTTTAATTCAGATAAATATTTTTCTCTATAAGTTTTTGATCTATAGTTTGTATCACAAGTTCTAGTCAATTCACAACGAGGTCTAATGACTCCTACATGATTAGCATATTTTTTCAAACTTACAACTTGATAAATTGTTCCATCCTTATCTATAACAAAATGTGCGCCAATATTGTCTTTATTCCAAGGTGATTTCCAAGTATTTTCAATAACATTAATTGCACTTCCTTTTGAATATGTTCTATGCAAAACAATGGCATTGGGACCAATGATATTTCCCCGTTCCAATTTTTTAACTTGGTATTGAATAATACTGTCATTACAAATAAATCCTTCATTATTTATATTAGATTTTTTATTAAAAATATTTATAACTCCAACAGGATTCATAAACCATGCTTTACCATCCATTGATAGGTTAGAAAGTGCTAGGGTGTTGTCGTTTGATTTTTGAGATGATTGTGCCTGTGCCACTTTTTTCCACCACAGTGAGGGTTTGATGCGCTCTTCTTTTTCTAGTTGCCAGTTGCTTTTGACATGTTCATGCGCTTCGTCCACTTTTTTCATGGCAAAATCTCGCTGATAAGGCTCGGTGATGCCAAGTTTATCTAACCCCGCTTCAATAAGCGCTTTTTGTTGTTGCTTTTCCTCTTCAAATAGCTCATCAACTTCGTTCCATTTGCTTAACCCTTCATCTGCATACCATTCACTTTCATATTTCACCAGTAAATGCCCTATC
>NZ_LZHM01000081.1:0-996 GCF_001690875.1 Gilliamella sp. wkB18 | reverse complement strand
TTGTGTTTTCATCAGTTATTACCTGTTAGTTAAAATTTGTTAATCGATTCTGTCACTGCTTCGGCTTATGACTTGTATCAGCTGTATATTGGTATGACAGTAAGTATGGAAACACTTTTTTACCCCGAAAATCTTAAACTTAACAGTAATCTAATGAATTAAAACAATATTACAGAACATAAGCACCACTAAGCCCTATCTTTAAGCGCAACGTACCATCATAAGAAATACTATAGTAATGAGCACCACCTTCAATAATTTGTCCAGTTACACCTTCTTTGAGTCCACCATAACCTTTATATAAGCTATAAATATCCTTATTTTTTATCCAATTTGGTACATTTTCTAAATGGAAATCAAAGTAGACAGTACGCTTACCGTTATCCTTATTATCAATCTTTCTTATCTTGTCAACTACAACCCGACCAAAGCAGAAGTTAGTGCCTCCCCACCAATCTACGTATTTACGCCCTTCCTCTGTTAAATCGTAACGGTACAGGGGCTTATCGCCATCATGACCAACCAGCTCTTCGGTAAATAATCCCTCTTTAGCATAGAGGGATAGCTTCAAGTTCAATCTTCTATTTTGCTTTACTTTATCATAAGGCTCTTTCGGATCAATTTCGCCTTCAACATAGTGAATAGTATAAGGATACATATCTTCATAAACCTTACCGACCCTTAAACAAACTGATTTATTTCCTGTTGGGTTATTAATATCGTTTTCCCTTTGAATTCGCGTTTTATAATCGGTAAAATCGCACCCTGTCAGTAACGATAACATCAGTAAACTACTACCTAATATTAAGACTTTTTTGATTTGTGTTTTCATCAGTTATTACCTGTTAGTTAAAATTTTTTAATCGCTTTTGTCACTGCTTCGGCTTATGGCTCGTATCAGCTGTATATTGGTATGACAGTAAGTATGGAAACACTTTTTTACCCCGCAAATCTTAAACTTAACAGTAATCTAATGAATTAAAATAATTTTATAAA
>NZ_LZHM01000080.1:0-37149 GCF_001690875.1 Gilliamella sp. wkB18 | reverse complement strand
GGATGGTCGAAGCGTTTAATGCCACATCGCAAGAAGAGCTCGCCGAAATCAAACAACGGTACCATATAACGGAATAACCCAGATGATTAAGGAATAAGGAATAATTATGCCATCAAAATACCGCCCGCAAATTTTTGGTTGGTTTGGGGATCTAGATAAAGGTCCTTATAGTGTACCTTTGCATGACGATCGCTTAAGTTATGCCAATAATACCTATTGTGCCTTTATTCGTCAGGATCACAATGATCAGATTTTTTATGGTTGTCTCCATTTTATTGTTACTATTTTGGGAAGTATATTAACTGTTGGTTCTTTTACAATGATTTTTTGGTTTAATGATTCTGAAATTGGTAACAAACTAACAATAATAGGTGTAATTGGTTTTATTACCTGTTGCCTCACTGTGTATTATGCGGTTCCTCAGCTGTATCATTATCTATTCTCCCGCTATGGCAGCCCCATTATATTTAATCGTAAAACCGGTAAAGTCTATGTTAACGAAAGTTACTTTTTTAACTTTAAGTTTTTACATCACCCTTCGGTATTTTTACAACCGAAAAAACGCCGAATAAAAGAATATGATTGGAACGATTTGCACGGTGTTATTATTCATAATATGTCACGTAATGCCTTAAGTTCAACCGTGTTAATGGTGTGCCAACCGGGCACGCACCAAGTGATAGATCATATTATGTTAGATCCTATGCGAGCCGGTGCAGGAAGTACATTTGTTTGGGGGTGGATCAATAGTTTTATGGTGCATTATAAATCTGCCAATATCGATGACGGTGAATATAAATCAGATCAAGAAGCGGAATTTAAAGCCCGGCAAGGTTGGCCCGAATGGATGGTCGAAGCGTTTAATGCCACATCGCAAGAAGAGCTCGCCGAAATCAAACAACGACACCATATAACGGAATAACCCAGATGATTAAGGAATAATTATGCCATCAAAATTCCATAAACACGTTTAATAAAAAAGTTTTGAATCATAAAAGCTTATTTGCTTTTCTAAACAAAGTTTATAGTAAAGGAAATAAACCGCTAATCCCAAAAGTTTAAAACTTAAATTCAAAATAGTTATGACAAAGCTCACGCTATGATTAAAGTAAAAAGCAATACTTGTTTTTAATTAGAATCCATTTAATTTACATATCTCAATGATTTTTATAGAAAAGATGGGTATTTTGGTAGAATGCTATAAATTAAATCCACCCTAATTATTATTTATTAAAAATCAACAAGTTAAATCTCTTTAAAAATTTGAAAAATCTGGTAGAATTTATCGAACGCTATAACTGTAAATAAAACAGATAGCTATATTTAGAGTGTTCCCTGTATACACAGGGATAAACCGCGCAGCTCAGCACAGATGGAGCTAAAGCAGGAGTGTTCCCTGTATACACAGGGATAAACCGTCTTTTATGCGTTCTAATTGTTCTTCTAATGTGTGTTCCCTGTATACACAGGGATAAACCGCAAGAATCGAAGTAGATAAATCTGAATATGAAGTGTTCTCTGTATACACGGAGATAAAATCTTCTCAGACTTTAGGTAAAGAATTGAAGTGCGTAACTTAGTTTCGATTTACAATTTTTATCGATGCTTGAAAACGTAACCCAAATATGTAGCGCGCTACAGTTAATGATTTATTAGTTTTAAATGATGATTATCAGACAATGAGGCATGTCCTTAGCTTACTCGCTTAATAAAGTATCCCCACCAATTAAGCATGATTCTGCGTTGTTCTCGGTAGGTAGCTCGGTTATAAGTTCTCCTCGCTCTATAGTATCGGCATAGGCAAGCGCTACTTCAATAATATTCGCATCAAATCTTTGCCCATTTAGCAGAGCTAATACCATTTATTAGGTAACATTAAGCAACGTGTTGGTAATTTCGATTCTAGCCATAGCAAGAGCTTGCATGAATTAGGAAAGTTTTTGTTCGTTTATGGTTGTTATTTGCCCTTTTATCGTTTTTTGAAAGCGTTTTTTATTTTGGTTACGAGGTTGGCATCAATCAAGCCTATATTCACCGCATAAAACATAATTTCATTAATACGCTGACAAAGTCTTTTAATCTGAAAACGGTTTTTCATCAACATAGAAGCGTAAATGTAGCTCTGTTGTGTTTTACTTTTTTTAAGGTGTTTTCAGTTGCCCCTTCACTAAGTTTAACTTTAATCTAACTAAAGGCTATTTTTTAATAGGCTTTAAAGAATCTTACAGGATATTGATTTGGTGGAGCCAAGGGGGATCGAACCCCTGACCTCAACGCTGCCAGCGTTGCGCTCTCCCAGCTGAGCTATGGCCCCAAGTAGAAAGGAATAAAACAGTGGTTAATAATATGCAACAAGATGATAAGTGTCAATCTATTTGAAATTAGATGTCTAAAGAACAATCAAATAAAACTCTGCCGACAACGACAGAGTTTAGATAACTAACGAATGATTGGAGCTTGATCTGCACCTTCTGCTTCAATTTTAGGAGGCATAAAGTGTTCGCGTTTGACACCTAATTTAAGTGACATATACGCTGCCACATATATAGAGGAAATTGTACCAAGCACAATCCCTACACCTAATGTTTCAGAAAAGCCTTTTAACATTGATCCACCAAAGATATACAAAATAATCACGACGGCAAGAGTTGTACCTGATGTCATCAAGGTACGATGCAATGTTTGTGTTAATGAGATATTAATAACATCATAAGGTTCTGCTCGTCGAATTTTTCTAAAATTCTCACGAATTCGGTCGAAAACGACAATGGTATCATTAAGTGAATAACCAATTATCGATAGCATTGCAGCAATAATGGTTAAGTCTAATTCACGTTCAAACAGTGCTAGGTAACCTGCTGTTATCACAACATCATGTGCTAATGCTACAACCGCTCCCGTACCAAATCGCCATTCAAAACGAAATGCAATGTAGATCAAAATACAAATTAATGCAGCACAGATCGCCAAAATACCATCTTGAGCAAGTTCGGCACCTACAGTTGGACCAATAAACTCGATACGTTTAATTTGTGCATTTTCATCAAGTTGTTTATGTACTAAATTCGATATTTTGGTGCCTAATGCATTATCGATTTCTGATGATACATTGCTTTTTTCTTCATTAGTTGTTGCTAATCGAATGATAATGTCTTTACTGCTACCATAATATTGTACAACAGGTTCATGATAACCAGCTTTACGTAAGCTGTTGCGAAGATCATCAAGATTTACCGCTTTGGTTACGGTTAATTCAACTGTTGTTCCCCCTGTAAAGTCTTGTCCTAAATTGAATCCTTTATCAAAAATAACCATAAAGGAAACAATAACTAATAGCATTGAAATAAAAAAAGCAATAAAGCCAAATTTCAAAAAGTCGAGGACTCTGCGGCCATGATTCAATTCTCTTACATCATGATTTTCGTTTTTATAAATAATCACAATAAACCTCTAAATTGATAACTTATTAACACGACGACCGCCATAAATAAGGTTGGCTAGCGCTCGAGTACCTACAATCGATGTAAACATTGATGTTAAGATACCTATGCCTAATGTAATAGCAAAACCTTTTATTGATCCAGTACCAACAGCATAAAGAATAACCGCTGTGATTAAGGTTGTGATATTGGCATCGAAAATACTACTCCAAGCCCCAGCATACCCTTCATTAATTGCATGCTGAACACTACGCCCATTGCTGAGTTCTTCTTTTATTCGTTCATTAATCAGTACGTTAGCATCAACTGCCATACCAACAGTTAATACAATTCCAGCAATACCTGGCATACTTAATGTTGCCCCAGGCAGTAATGACATTGCACCAACAATTAAAATTAAGTTAGCAACTAAAGCTAGGCTAGCAAATAAACCAAATAGGCGATACATGACCAACATGAAGATAACTGAGATCAGTAACCCCCATACGCAAGATTCTAAACCTTGAGTTATGTTTTCTTGCCCCATTGATGGTCCAACAGTACGTTCTTCAATAATTTGAATTGGTGCTATTAATGCCCCTGCACGTAATAGTAAGGATAAGTTTTTTGCTTCATCAATGTTGCTAATACCTGTCACTTGGAATCGATTACTAAAAATACCTTGAATTGTGGCGACGTTGATAACGCGTTCTTGTTTTTCAAGAATTGGTTTACCATTTTCATCACGTTTACCGGTATCTTTATATTCAACAAATAGTGTTGCCATTGGTTTATGAAGATTTTTTTGGGTAAAATCAAGCATGGTTTTACCACCCAAGCTATCAAGAGTAATCGATACTTCTGATTGACCATATTCATTAACTCTATAAGATGAGTCAGTAATATGATCCCCTGTCAATACAATGCGTTTGTAAAGTAGTACTGGTCTACCATTTTCCATATACTGTAATTCAGAACCGTAAGGAATGCGCATATCCCCATTGATGATAGCAGCTAAATTGGCTGATGCTTCATCATTTACTTGCCTAAATTCAAGTGTTGCTGTCGCACCTAAAATACGTTTAGCCAGTGCTGTATCTTGAATGCCAGGTAGTTCAACGACGATTCGATCCGATCCTTGGCGCTGAACGATTGGTTCTGCTACACCAAGTTGGTTTACTCGGTTACGTAATATTGTGGTATTTTGCTGTACAGCAGCATTTTTAGATTGTAGTAAACGCGGCTCACTAACTGTCAATACAATGCGGTCTTCGCTTTGAGAAACAACTTTAAAATCTTGTAATCCATTAATTTTGGTAATTGCTTTGTTACGATCTTCTGTATTGTCAAATTGCATAACAATTTGTTGGTTGTTATCTTTGCTCAGTGCGTTGTATTTTAATTTGCTCTTTTCAAACTCAATTTTTATGTTTTCAATAGACTGCTCGATAAGTTTATTTAATGCAGCTGTCATATCGACTTCCATTAAGAAGTGAACCCCACCGCGCAAATCTAGTCCTAATTTCATCGGTGCTGCACCTAGCCTTGAAAGCCATTTAGGTGTTGCTGGGGCTAGGTTTAAAGCAACCGTATATTCATTACCTAGCTTATCTGAAATAAGTTCTTTGGCTTTAAGTTGTGTATCGTTATCGCCAACACGGATTAAAATTGATTTATTTTCAAAGACGACAGATTTTGGTTCGATATGATTATCTGTGAGAAGTTTTTGGATTGTATCTCGCGTGGCTATGTTAACTTCGGCATTAGTCGAGCCTGAGATCTGTATAGCGGGATCTTCACCATAAATATTTGGAAGTGCATAAAGAAGGCCGGCGCAAATCACGACGACCAACATAATGTACTTCCACAAAGGGTAGCGGTTTAACACGACATATTCTCTTGTGGAATTAAGTTATCAATACAATGAACTATAATCGATAATTTCATCTTATAGCGATTTCATTGTCCCTTTTGGTAATACTGATGTGATAAAGTCACGTTTGATTATAACTTCAGTCGAATCATTTAATTCTAGTGCGATATAACCATTTTCGTTAACTTTTGATACACGCCCAATAAGTCCACCATTTGTTAACACTTCATCACCTTTTGAAATAGAAGCCATCAAATCACGATGTGCTTTAGCGCGTTTTTGTTGAGGGCGCATAATCATAAAGTAGAAAAATAACCCAAAAACGACTAGCATAATAGGTAAAAAATAAGGATTGCTTTCAGCTGCTTGCCCATCTGCGGCATACGCTTGATTGATAAAAAAGTCCATATTGGTCCTCTAAATTCAAGATTATTTTAAAGGTCGAAATTATAACACAATAAATATATCAATTATTAACTATTTCTTGTCAAAATGTTTCTTGCATTCGGTATTTATGCCTCTTGAAATATCCAAGTTTATTCACTTTTCAAATATGAATATTACTAATTATAATAAATAATTCTATAGTTCATTACGTTACTTGCTTTATATCAATTACCTTTTTGATATTTTATTACTTCATTATAATAAGTATAATTTATATACTAAATTTACCAATTAATGAGTTAGCACTTTTTAAGTGTTTCAATTATTTTGTGCTAAAGTATATATAATATGTGCCAATTTCTATTGAAATAGGATAAATTTTATATATTATAAAGTTAAGGTTTTGCCTTTTATTTGTTGACTTCATTTCTAAATCACTTTACCTACGATCAGTTTTTATCCGAATACTGATCAAATATAAACTAATCAGTTTTGGCATTAAACAATAATTGTTTCATCTCAAATCATTTATGTATAATTAATATCAACCTTATTTGACTAAAAAATTATGAGAAAATTAAACATCTTATTAGCATTAATCTTACACTTTTCATTCGGTGTAATAGCTAATGAAACTAAAATACAATTTGATACCCAGCTAAAAATTACTGATCCAAGTTTATTACGCATTTCGGCTGAAAAAGGTGATGCTGAAGCACAATATTCACTTGCTAATATTTATAAACAAGGGTTAGGCGTTAAGGAGAATGACGCCAAAGCTATATTTTGGTATAAAAAATCAGCAGAAAAAGGTTTGGCGAAAGCACAAAATAATTTAGCTTATATGTATCAAAACGGTTTAGGGACTAACCGTGATTTGTTTACCGCCTTTAGATATTTTAAATTAGCCGCCGATCAAGGTTATGCTTTAGCTAAATATAATGTAGCGTTAATGTATAAAAATGGAGAAGGTGTAGTCAAAAATACTTTAAGTGCTATTGACTATTTTAAGCAAGCTGGCGATGAGGGAATTTTTGATGCCTATCTTAATTTAGGTATCATGTATTTTTTTGGTGATGGCGTTAAAAAAGATAGTATCGCTGCTGCTGATTGGTTTAGTAAAGCAGCGAAAGATAATAACCCAGAAGCTCAATATTATTTAGGTTTGATGTCAGAAAATGGCGACGGTTTAACTCAAAATTACGTTGCGGCTAACTATTTTTATACGCAATCAGCAGAGCAAGGTTATGTATTGGCAATGTATAATTTGGGTGTTATTTATGCAACAGGTGCCGGTACTAAAGCTGATAACTCCCAAGCCGCTTACTGGTTTACTCGGGCAGCAGAAGCAGGTAATGTTGATGCCCAATTTAATATTGGTGTTATGTATGATGTTGGTAGTGGCGTGCCTAAAAATATTCAAAAAGCAATAGAATGGTACAATAAAGCAGCAGAACAAGGCAGTGTAGATGCTCAATATAATTTGGGCGTAAAATATTTAGCTGGCGATGGGGTTGCTCAAAGTAAAGTCCGTGCTATTTATTGGTTTACCAAAGCGAGTGAACAAGGTGACCAAAATGCTAAGGCTTATTTAAATAATTTGTTAACTAAATAATTGCTAACAAAAAAGGGCTTTTTGCCCTTTTTATTTTTTTGACTTCGGTCTGAATCGATTTTTGCTAAATTAAGTTATCCTGAATTACGCATACCTGCAGCAATACCAGAGATTGTGATCATTAATCCTTGTTCAACAGTGGTATTTTCCTCATTGCTACATCGACGAGAGCGGCTTAGCAATTCAGCTTGTAATAAATTAAGCGGTTCAATATAGGTATTACGTAAAGCAACGGATTCGGCAATCCAAGGCAAATCAGCCATTAAACTAATATCATCGGTAATCATTAATACGGTATTGATGTCTTGTGCTAATAAATTCCGTAATTCTTCCCCTAGAGACCACATAGCAGGATCGACTAACCTTTGTTCATAGTATTCATGAATATTAGGTTCAGCTTTTGCATAAACCATTTCTAACATACCTAAGCGTGCGTTAAAAAATGGCCAGTTGTGATACATTTCTTTAAGCAGCTCTTTTTTGCCTTTTTCAATCATTAATTTTAGTGCACTACCGGCACCAAGCCATGATGGAAGCATTAAACGGTTTTGTGTCCATGCAAAAATCCATGGAATTGCACGTAAACTTTCTATTCCTCCACCCGTTCTACGTTTTTGTGGCCTTGAACCTAGTGGTAATCTACCCAATTCTGCTTCTGGTGTTACGGCTCTAAAATAATCGACAAACTCCTTACGTTCTCTAACAAAATGGCGGTAGCATCGACATGAAAAATCAGACATTTCGTCCATAATACTTCGCCACGTTTGTTTAGGTTCAGGTGGTGGTAGTAAGTTAGCTTGTAAAATAGCTGAAGCATATAGCATTAAGCTGCTAAGAGCGACCTCAGGTAGACCAAGTTTAAACCGGATCATCTCGCCTTGTTCAGTGACTCTAAGCCCTCCTTTTAATGATCCTGGCGGCTGTGATAGTAAAGCGGCATGAGCAGGAGCTCCGCCACGGCCAATCGATCCGCCCCGACCATGAAATAGCACGAGATTAATCTTATATTTTTCAAATAAGCCAACTAATTCCTCTTGGGAACGGTATTGTGCCCAAGATGCAGCAAGTGTTCCAGCATCTTTAGCCGAATCAGAATAACCGATCATTATCATTTGCTTACCCTGAATTTTTTCACGATACCAAGGGATATCTAATAATTTTTCCATGACCGATTTTGCATTATTTAAATCTTCTAATGTTTCAAATAATGGCACTATAGGAATATTTTTATGGCAATCAACTATTTTTAGTAGCAAATAAACCGCTAAAATATCAGAAGGGGCTTTAGCCATTGAAATCACATAAGATGCAATGGCTTCTTCACCTGCTTTTTTTATAACTCGACATGTATCGAGTACTTCATTGACCATTTCATTAGGTTGCCAGTTATATGGCAATAGGGGGCGCTTAGATTTCAATTCCGTTAATAAAAATGCTTGTTTTTCATTTTCTGTCCATTGCGCGTAGCTCCCTAAATTAAGTTCTTTTGTTAGTGCATCAAGCGCATCGGTATGCACAGAACTATCTTGGCGAATATCTAATCGTACTAGTTGTAAACCAAAACTTTTTATACGCCGCAGTGTGTCTAACAATGGACCGTGCGCTATTGTCGACATACCTTTCTCTATTAATGATTCATAGCATGTATAAAGTGGGTGCCAGAGCTGTTCATTTTTAATCAAAATATCAGAAGGCGGTAACACCTGTTCATTATTGAGTGTTGATATAATATAACTGTGTGTTTTAATAAGACGAGAACGTAACTGTTTCATTATTGCACGATAAGGTTCTGATGTCTTTTTATTATCTTCATCAAGCAGATCGATAACCGATTGATTACATTCTGTCATTGATAATTCACGAACTAATATTTGGATATCAGCTAAGAACAATTCAATCGCTTTCAATCTGGCTTGTAACATTACTTTTTCAGTCACTTCAGCAGTTACATTTGGGTTACCATCTCGATCCCCCCCCATCCAAGAAGTAAATTTTATTGGCACATGATCTACAGATAATTGTTCATTAAATGCATCAACAATTTGATCATTAAATTCACGAAGAAATAGAGGTACGCCTTCCCATAAGCTATCTTCGATTACAGAAAAGCCCCATTTGGCTTCATCAAGTGGCGTTGGGCGTTTTTTTCGTATTTCATCTGTATACCACGCTTGGCAAACAAGCTGTTTTAAACGTCGTTTTATGCGTTCAATCTCATAATCAGCGAGATCATTATGATCAAGTTGTGATAAACAGTTATTGATTGCTGTGTATGTATTAATCATAGTTCGTCGATTAATTTCTGTCGGATGTGCTGTTATCACTAATTCAATGGATAATTCTTTAATTGCTTGTGTAATTGTCTGATTTGAAAAATTAAGGTTTTTTAATGTTCGAAATAAGTCAGCCATTTTTTTGGGGCTACTGGCTGCCTCACCATGTGGAGAAATACCATAATATTCTGCTGCTGTATTTACCATATTTAAAAAATGATTGAATGCACGAGCAACATGTAATAAATCCTTATCATTAAGATTTTCAATCAATTTAAGTAATTCAGTATGAGATTGCTTATTCCCTTTTTGCGCCGATTTTGATAACTGTCTGATTTTTTCTACTAAATTAAATGTTTCATCTCCTGTTGCTCGTTTAATTGCATTGCCCAGTAAAGTACCTAACATATTGACGTTGCTTCGCATTGAGGAGTATTTGCTATTCATGATATTCTCGTTTTGTTGATATTATGCCTAAGCAACTTTAAGTTGTATGGTAAAATTCGCCATTTAAAGAAGTAGGTATAAATTTAGTTATTTTGCTTAAGTTACATACTTTATAACAATGTAGCATTGAATTTAAATAATAAAATTTTATGTTTTTTATTATTTTTATTGTTTTTATTATATTAAAAATACTTAAACGTATAACTAATAACACCTCGTTAATATCGGATTTTTATATTCAATATTTTAAACATCTGTTTTTTCATGAATAACTCACCTGTATCTTGCCTTAATTTCAGTATATACTAGCGTTATTGTGAATGCATATTGGGTTATTTGATGATCGCTGTTTTTTATATTGCGTCGATTATTGCTGTCTTTGCTAGTATTAAAGTGATTTGTAGCTTACGTGTAGATAAAGCTATTTTGTATCTTACTATTTCATTTTTTGCCACGGCATTGATTTTTATTTTGCTTGGTACTTATTTGTCTGTTGTTTTATATACGCTTTTATTTATTGGTGGAACAGTAACGTTATTTATTTTGGTTGCAAATATCCTTCAAATTCGTATAGATAATGTTGAAACGAGTAGGAATGGTATAAGCCCTAAAATATGGTTAGTGCCATTAGTGTTAGCTTTTATTCTTTTGGTTATGTTAATTTACGGAGTAGTAAGTACTGACTATACACAGTTTAAAGAACCCCAAGAGTTAACTCATGAAATGTCAATATATGCTTACATTTTGATGGTTGAGTTAGCCGTTTTTCTATTATTGGGCGCTGCTGTAATTGCGTATCATTTTATGCATCGATTCTTATCGGAGAAATAATATGATTCCTCTTATGTATTGTTTAACTTTTGGTTCTATCTTATTTGTTATCGGTTTATTCGGTATTATAATTCGCCGTAACCTCTATTTTTTACTACTTAGCCTAATGGTGATGAATAATGGCGCTATTTTCGCCTTAATAGCAGCTAGTTGTTATTGGCAACAACCTGATGGGCAAGTACTTGCTTTTTTAGCTGTTATCGCTGTATTAGCTGAAGCCTGCGTAGGGCTTGCGCTTCTTATGAAATTAATCTATCGCCGTAAACTTTTTAATATTGATTCATTGAGTGAAATGAAAGGATGAATTTACTTTATTTAACTATTATTGTCCCTCTACTTTCGTTTTTAGTGTTAGTTTGTATAGGGAGACATATAAGACCGATTAATGTGATAATAATTGGCATTAGTACCATGTTAATGATTACACTAATTACTATTTTTTCTTGCATTGATTTTAGTACTAATACCGTTCCGGATATGACGCTTGTTTATACCAGAAGATTATGGGAATGGTTTTCTGTTGGCGATTTTGTCGTTCCGATTGCGCTAATGCTAGATGGTTTGTCTTTGACTTTTTTAGTATTAATTGCCTTTTTGGGGTTATTTATTTATTTCTTTGCCGCCTGCTACCTAACATCTAAAAAAGATATTTATACGTTTTATGCTTATAGCAATTTACTAGTCGCCAGTACGTTAACCGTTGTTTTGGTAGATAACTTATTTGTTATGCTAATTGGATGGGAAGGCATTAGTTTAAGTACTTACTTACTCATAGGCATTTATTATAAACAATTGCGTAATAGCTATGCAGCAATTAAAGCCTTTGTTATTATGCATTTAACTGATGTTTTTTTAATTATTGGTATTTTTTTGCTTTTCCAAACAGTTGAAACGTTGGATATTCGACACATTTTAACTCAAGCTCATGATAATTTAGCTATTGATTCAGATATCGTTTTTTGGATTACTTTAACACTATTTTTGGGTGCCATGAGTAAATCAGCGCTATTCCCTATGCAAACTTGGTTTACTGAAACCACATTAGCACCAATGCCAGCTGTTGCATTAATGCAATCTTCAACCGTGATTTTAGCGGGTGTATATTTGGTACTTAGACTTAATAATTTATTTATGATGTCAACTGATGTGCTTAATCTTATGGCTTTAATGTCATCATTAACCGTTTTATTCGCCAGTACAATTGCTTTAGTTCAATATGATATTAAGCGCATTATCACTTTTATAAACTTAGCTCAAATTAGTTATTTATTCTATGCTTTTTCAACTCAAAGTTGGAATTTGTCACTTACTTGCTTAATCAATTACACAGTAACAAGTACATTATTAATTTTGGCATCAGCAATTTTAATCAAAAAATGCCAAGGTGAACGTAATATTAGTAAATTAGGTGGTTTAGTTAAAAAGTACCCTTTGTTATATGCCGTGTTCTTAATTGTGATGTTATCACTCAGTGCTATGCCCTGGATTTCAGCTTCATTCTATATTAAAGGCGATATTATTTGGGGATTAATGGCTAAAAATAATTTAATATCAGGCTCCATTGGGTTGCTGGGAATTTTACTTTCTAGTTTAAATATTTTGCGTTTAATTTTTATCGTATTTTATCATAAACAAAAAATACATCATTTTTCTAAAACCAAATGGATCAGTTACTGCCCAATTTTAATATTATTGATATTTACTACAGCGATATTTATCTATTTCCCTCTACCAATTAAGGGAATTATTCCAATAGCAGAATTAGATACTAAAGGTAAATTGCCATTTCAGTTACTTTTAGCTGCGGTAACGTTATTAAGTTTTCTTATTGCTTATACTCTATACGCTCATCCAAATAGCGAAGTGCAAGATATTTTAAATACCCCAATGGTCAAATTCTTTGTACGATTATGTAGTGTTGATTGGCATTTTGATTATTTAATTAACATTATTTTTGTAAGACCTTATATCTATTTAGCTAACTTACTCAAAAAAGATCCATTAGCTGTATGGGATAATTGGTTTATGTTAGGTATTAAAAAAATAAATTCATATATTGTCAGCTTAGAAAATGGGCATATTCGATGGTATATGGTGTCAATGGTTATAGGTAGCATTATTATATTAATGTTACTCATTTTTATTTAAATTAAGGTGTAATCTTTCATGTTGTTATGGCTTGTTTTTTTACCGGTTATAGGCGGATTAATTGGTTGGCTATGCCATGTATTTATACCGCGGATGGTAACCTCAGCCCATGTGCAAATATACTGCAATAAATTACCTATAATTGTTGCATTGATAACAATACTTATCACTATGGGGATAACCATACATATATGGTCAGATGCTATAACCATTTTAGGTAAAGGGAATAACTGCATATCAGAAATCAATGTTGAGTGGATACCTTTATTGGGGATTCGTTTTCACTTATTGCTCGATGGTTTATCAATAGTTTTAATTACCTCTACGCTATTTATTGTGTTATTAACTATTATCTATTCAAGTAAAGAAAAGTTGAATAACCCTGGCTTATTTTATCTTAGTATACTATTCATGACATCGGCTATTATCATGTTATTTATAGTTACCGATTTATTTTTATTATTCTTTTATTGGGAAGCGGTAGCTATTCCAATCTATTTTTTAATTTCCTTATGGGGTCGGCGTGATTCTAGCTCTCAATTACGTTTTAACGGTGCAAGTAAATTTCTAATCTATACTCAAATTAGTAGTTTATTAATGTTAATATCCATTGTGTCATTAGCATTGATAAATTGGAATTTAACTAGCCATTGGACGTTTGATTATCAGATATTAACCCAAACACCTATATCAAGCAGTACTGAATTTTTATTAATGCTAGGTTTTTTAGCCGCTTTTATTGTGCGCGTACCTTTTGTTCCTTTTCATAATTGGTTTATTGAAGCCCATATTGAGTCATCAACAACTGGATCTATGATGATAAGTGGCTTGTTACTTAGTACCGCAACGTTTGGGCTTTTACGTATTGCCATTCCTCTATTTCCAAACGCTTCTGTCTCGATTATGCCTTTAATATTATTCTTGGCTTTATGTACTGTTTTCTATTCTGCATTACTTGCGTTTAGCCAAACCGATATTAAAAAATTAATTGCATATGTGCATATTGCATTAATGGGATTAGTTACAGCAATTATTTATAGTGGCTCAGTGATTGCTTATCAAGGAATTGTTATCCAAATGATTGCCATTAATTTAGCTATTGTAGGATTGTTTATTATTAGTGGGTTATTAGTTGAATGTTATTCAACTCGTAACATTAACCAATTTACAAGGCTGAAAGAAAAAGTACGATATCTTTCTTCATTTACTTTATTTTTTATACTAGCGGTTTTGGGTGTTCCAGGAACTGCGAATTTTATAGGAAATTACATGATGTTACTTGGTAGTTTCGTTTCATTTTCTTATTTTACTGTTTTATTAATAATTGGTTTATTAATGTTATCAATTTCATTTATTGTTCGTATGCAACCCCTATTTTATGGCGTTACCAATAGTGATATTACTATAAAAAAATCAATTAGTAAGAAAGACTTTTTATTGCTAACGAGCTTGTTAACTGTGCTTATTTTTATCGGTATGTATCCTAAAATAATTTTAGACATGTCTTATTCTGCTGTAAAACAAACACAGCAATATATAACAGTAGAACGCATGGGAGAATAATAAGATATGATGGATCTGTCACCTATATTTGTATTGAGCATTACCATTATTGTTATGTTATTTTCATTATTTGTTTTCAAAATTGGAACAAAATGGTGCACTATTTTGACTGTATGTGGTTTAAGTCTGGCTTTGCTTTGCTCATCTATAATGGGGTATAAAATTTCAATCAATAATCAGGTTATAACGGATATTAGCAGTGATAATATGCAAATACCTACGAAATCAACAACTGAAGTTGATTTGAATTCATCCCAAGAAGAAACTATACCCGTTAACGCAGCATCAACAGAACCAGCTTCAACTGAAAATAAAAGTAATAATGTTGGAAGCAATATTAAGGTGGAGCCGAATGCCGATATAGATGAACTTCAAATAAAACAATCAAAAGTCGATGAAGATAAATCCGTTGACGATAACAGCGCTGAATCCAGTAACTCACAAACAATGGAACAAAAAAAAGCTCCCGCCTCACCTTTCAACGATACTCAAACAAAACTGGCTGATAAAAAAAGCGTTAATGTGAATAATAAGAATGTTCAATTTGCAACTTCTCAAAAAACTGAATTAGACAATGAGCGGAATATCAATGCTCTTTTTACTTGTGATGGTTTTGGCTTGCTATATACCAGTTTAATTTTAATTATTTCAATTATTGTAACCTTTTTTGCTTACCGTTGGTTTAAACAAGAACTAAAGTCACATGGTTTATTTTATGTGATTTTACTTTTTATGACATTAGGTGGGGTTACATTAGTTTATGCTAGCCATTTAATGGCTTTCTTTGTTGGAATAGAATTACTTTCAATTCCGTTTGTTGGGTTAATTGGTTATCAGTATATTCAAACTCATTCCCTTGAAGCTGCGGTAAAATATATGATATTGTCCGCTGTTGCCAGTGCATTTTTATTAATGGGAATAGCATTTTATTATGCAACTACAGGTGAGCTGACTTTTAGTGGTTTAAGCTATCAGCTATCAACAATGACTTATCTTAGCACTTTATTATTAATGGGTGTTTGTTTAATGCTGGTAGGAATTGGTTTTAAATTATCGCTGGTTCCTTTTCAACTTTGGTTGCCAGATGTTTATCAAGGTGCACCTACCGTTGTTGCATTGTTGCTTTCGACCGTAGGAAAAGTTGCTATATTTTGTGCAATTGCCAGACTCTTTTTATTAGCTCCTATTGTTAATAATGAAACTATTCGTATCATCTTAGTAATTATGGCTTTTTGTTCAATTTTGTGGGGCAACTTATTTGCATTTATGCAAAGTAATTTAAAAAGGTTACTTGCGTATTCATCTATTGCTCATTTCGGATATTTATTAATTGCTTTAATTGCAGTGCAATATCAAGTGTTGGCATTAGAAACAATTGGTGTTTACTTAATTGGTTATATTTTATCAAATATCTGTATATTAGGAGTAATCAGTTTAGAATCACATTCTAATGAGCTACAAGATCATGAAAATGAGGTAGATTTATCTGGCTTATTTTGGCGAAAACCAATTCTTGCTTTAGCAATGGGAATTGGATTGCTATCATTAGCGGGAGCACCATTAACTATAGGCTTTATTGGTCGTTTTTTACTAGTTTTATTAGGTGTGACAGCCGAATTGTGGTGGTTAATAGCAGCGGTTGTAATTGGCAGCGCTTTGGGTCTGTATTTTTATGCTCGGTTAATTATCAATCTTTATATAAAACCAACTTACCGAGATGACCTATTGTCAGATTTTATAATTAATATTAAACGAGAAAAAATTAGATTAAGTGAACTATTCATTATTTTTTCAGCGCTTTTGATCGTAATTTGTGGCGTTTATCCTAAATGGATATTTAGTCTAGTCAATATGGCTCAATATTTGACAAGTTAATATGATAACTTATAGTGAGCAAAATTTTTACACGATTATTTGGCTATAAGTTAAAAGGATGAGAAGGCTTTTCTTAAGAATTAAGAGCAGATAAATCTTTGATGTTCTATCTGTTCCTTTAATGTTTCTGTTATATTTGCAATTATGATGATTATTGACCTTCATTGTAAATTTCGAGATTTTCTGACTCTTTTTGAAGAGTTGATTTTTTGCTATCATTTCGATTTTGTTCTAGCTGTGAAAGATAATAGCCATCAACACCTTCAGTAATATAGTTTCCATCGAAAACCGAACATTCTAAATGATGGATACTTGGGTTTTGTTCTGTAACTGAGTCAATTAGATCTGAAAGGTCTTGAAAAATTAATTTATCAGCGCCAATATCTTTAGCAATTTCTTCTACTGTTCGATTATAAGCAATAAGTTCACTTGCAACTGGCATATCAATACCATAAACATTTGGGTATCTAATTTCTGGAGCGGCAGAAGCCAAATAAACTTTTTTTGCACCAACTGAACGCACCATTTCAAGAATTTTTTCAGATGTTGTACCCCGTACAATTGAATCATCAACTAAAAGAACATTTTTACCTTCAAATTCAATACGATTAGCGTTGAGTTTTCTTCTCACTGATAATTTACGTGCATCTTGACCTGGCATAATAAAAGTTCGTCCAACATATCGATTTTTAACAAAACCTTGACGATATGGTTTCTTCAAAATACGAGCTATTTCTAATGCGGCATCACATGATGTCTCAGGGATAGGAATTACAACATCAATATCTACATCGCACCATTCTCTTACTATTTTTTGACCTAGCTTTTGCCCCATTAAAATACGAGATTGATAAACTGATACCCCATTCATCAATGAATCAGGTCTTGCGAAATAAACATATTCAAATATGCATGGATAATATTGGGGATTATTTGAACACTGTTGCGAATAAAGTTTCCCTTCTTGTGTTATATAAATGGCTTCACCTGGCTCAACATCTCTTAATAGTTCGAAATTAAGGATGTCTAATGCGACACTTTCTGAAGCAACCATGTATTCAACTTTTTGATTATCAAGCACACGTTTCCCTATTACTAACGGGCGAATTCCATATGGATCACGAAAAGCAACAAGTCCATGCCCTATAATCATAGCAACACAAGCATACGCACCTTTGATGGTATTATGTAAATGACTCACTGCTGTAAAAATATTATCGGCTGTTAAGGGGTAGGTTGGAAATTTATCTAATTCACTGGCAAAAATATTAAGTAGTACTTCTGAGTCAGAGTTGGTATTAATATGCCGTCTTGCTAATTCAAAGAGTTTATTACGTAGCTTATCAGTATTAGTTAAATTACCATTATGGGCAAGTGCAATACCGTAGGGAGAGTTTACATAAAAAGGTTGTGCTTCAGACGGGCTTGAGCTACCAGCTGTTGGGTAACGAATATGACCTATACCCAAATTCCCCTGCAAGCGCTGCATGTGATGTTCTTGAAACACGTCTTTTACTAAGCCATTAGCTTTACGTAAACAAAAGCGATTTTGTTCATCAATAGTTACTATACCTGCGGCGTCTTGACCTCGGTGTTGCAAAACGGTCAATGCGTCATAGATAGATTGATTAACTGTGCTATATCCTACTATACCAACAACACCACACATACAATATTACCTCAAAATTACTACGATAAAAATGAAGACGATTGTTGTATAAAATCAAAAAACCAACGAATAATAAAACTAAAATGCGGAATAAGCTGAGACTGAGTCCAAAATGGCGATTGTGATAACGGTGTAAAAGTATCAACCAAAAAGAGTATGGCGGCTACAACTAAAATCCCCCGTAAAACACCAAAACCAATACCAAGTACCCGATCCGTACCAGATAACCCTGTTTTTTGCACTAACTCGCCAATAATGTAAGAGACAACAGAACAAACGAGTAATGTTGAAACAAAGAGAATAGCTACAGCAACAGCTATTCGCATTAGTTCACTATCAAAATACGTTAAATAGGCAACGATATAAATGTAAAATCGACTTGCTATAAAAAATGCAAGAATCCAACTAATCAGGGATAATGCTTCTCTTACAAATCCACGTACTATGCTGATTAATGCAGAAAAAACTATTACACCGATAATTGTAAAATCAACCCAATTCATCATAATAACTCACAATTTTATGTCAAAATATTTCTAATTAGCAACTATGATCCCTTTTAATTTCGTCAAATTATTTAAATTATCAATTACTTGTTCAGCTTGCTCTTTCTTTGCATAAGGACCAACTAGTAATTTAATTAATTGGTTAGGCTCCGGATTTTTAGGTATCACTCTAACGTTATAATTATTCAATCTTAACAAAGCAACAAGCTCTTCAATCTTCTGTTTATTTCTTAATGCAGTAAGTTGAATGATATATGGCTTAGGATCTTGCTCTATTGGATCAGTTGTAAAGGTTAGGTCATCTTTTTCATCACCACTAATTTCAGGCGAAACTAAAGAACTTGGGTTCTGGTCAGTATCTGGTATATAAGGTATGCTAGATACGTTATTAGCGCCGTTATTGGCCGTGTTATCATCTGGCGCAGCTTCGGCTGCTTGAAACTGTTCATTTACTATATTAGGTTGTAAGATAGGCGTAGTTGAGGTTTGCGAATTTGATTTATCGGTGATGATCCATGGCGCAATAACAGCTAGGATAAGTAATAAAGCTGCTAAACCAACAAGCCGATTCCTAATAATTTTTTGCTTATTCGGATTATCTTTTTTATCTTCTATCATGATTAATTTCGCCTAATATTCATATTGCTCTAATACATCAGCTACTGTATGAAATGAACCACATACAATGATAATATCATCTTCTTTTGCCTCTTGCATCGCTTTTTGGTAGGCATCGCAGACGGTATCAAATGTTGAAATGTTGGATTCGCCTTTGTCTAGTAGATATTGTTTTAATACTTTGCTATTAGAACCACGCTCACCATAAAGGGTAGCACAATACCAAATATCGCCTTTTAGTATTGATAAAGTGCATTTGATATCTTTATCCTTTAGCATCCCAATGACAATACGAACTTTAGCAACATTTGATTGTTTTTTCTTTAATTCTTCTAGTTGTGTTATTAAATAAGTGGCAGCATGAGAATTATGAGCAACATCAATAATGACAAGAGGCGAAGTTTGTAATATTTGAAAACGCCCAGTTAACTTTGATTGTGAAAGCCCTACACATATTTCAGCTTCAGTAATTTTAAGCGCTGAATAACTTAAGGCTGCAATAGCAGTTGCTGAATTAGCTAAAGGAACATTCGGTATAGGTAAATTACAATAGCACTTTCTTGAAGAATCAAATGACCATAAAGTATCATTGGTTTGTTGTTGATAAGACCAGTCCCGATTTACAGCATAAATTGGGCAGTGAACAGATTTTGCTACGTCTAAAATCGATGAAGGCATTTCTGGTTCACCAACAATGGCAATACTTTTTCTTTTGAAAATACCCGCTTTTTCACGCCCAATACTTTCTTTTGTATTACCAAGATAATCAACATGGTCAATACCAATTGTGGTAATAACTGCTACATCAGCATCAACGATATTTGTGGCATCAAGTCGTCCACCTAATCCTACTTCTAGAATAACTACATCTAGTTTAGCTTGCTTAAATTGATAAAGTGCTGCAAGCGTTGTATATTCAAAATAAGTCAATGAAATATCGCCACGCGCTTTTTCGATTTCGGCAAAAGCTTTTACCATTTCTCGCTCAGTCGATTCTCGATTATCAATTCGCACACGTTCAGTAAATCTTAATAAATGTGGTGAACTATAAACACCTACTCGAAATTTTGCTGCAAGCAAGATCATTTCTAGCGTTCGGCAAGTAGTACCTTTGCCATTCGTCCCAGCTACAGTAAAAACATAGGGAGCAGGTTGTAATAAATCCAACCTTTCTGCCACGGTTTTAACTCGCTCTAGTCCAAGTTCGATGGTTATTGGATGCAGTTGCTCTAAATAACAAAGCCATGTCTTTAAGTTAGACATGGCATCTGGTTTTTTATCTTGCATGACTAATTAAACTGTCTCTGTCTCATTTATAGTAATATCATTAAGCGGATCAGGATACCTCATCAATTTTGCTAATAAAGTAGCAATTTTAGGACGCATATCTTTACGATGAATAATCATATCAATAGCACCTTTTTCAAGTAAAAATTCACTACGCTGAAAACCTTCAGGTAATGTTTCACGAACAGTTTGTTGAATAACACGAGGTCCTGCAAAACCTATAAGCGCTTTAGGCTCAGCAATATTAATATCACCAAGCATAGCTAAACTTGCCGACACACCACCCATAGTAGGATCAGTCATAACTGAAATATATGGTAAGCCTTCATCCTGCATTTTTGCAAGGATCGCACTTGTTTTTGCCATTTGCATCAATGAGTATAGAGCTTCTTGCATTCGAGCACCACCACTTGTTGAAAAACAAATTAATGGGCATTTATCTGCTATCGCTTGTTCAGCAGCGCGTACAAACAAAGCACCTACAACTGAAGACATAGATCCACCAATAAATGCAAATTCAAAGCATGCAGCAACTACTGGAATCCCCAACAATGTGCCTTTCATAACAATCATGGCTTCTTTTTCATGTGTTGCTTTTTGCGCTGCAGTTAAACGATCTTTATATTTTTTTGTATCTTTGAATTTTAAGATATCTTTAGGGGCTAGTTCCGAACCAATTTCAACATCAGAGCCTTCATCTAAAAATCGATACAACCTCACACGTGCAGGAATATGCATATGATGATCACATTTAGGGCAAACCTCTAAATTACGATCTAATTCTGCTTGGTAAATAACTTGCTCACAGTTACTACATTTTGTCCAAACACCACCTGGTATATTCGCTTTTTTATGGTCTGACGATATATTGTTTTTACTTAGAATTTTTTCAATCCAGCTCATTATGATTCTCTCATGCTGCTACTTTCTAGAATTACTGGGTATTGTATAATACTTTGTACTAATTCTTAATAGCTGTTTTTATTTTTGTCCTACTTTGTAAAGATATTTCATATCTTTCTCCAATTACTCAATATAATAAAAAATATTACTTGTATTTAATTATAATAATTTTGGAGATAAAATTTATTATTTGCACCAATAACTTCGATTAATTTTAATATACAAGAAAAACCAATAAAACTTCAACTTTCATATTTAAACTTCTTGACTCCTAATTTATATATAAAAACTAATTTGCAAATTTAATTATAATTAGCTCCGATATTTATTTAAAAATAATTTGTTGCTATTCTTTAATCTATTCGCTTAATAAATTGTTTTATTTTTAACCCCATAGCAATTAATGCCCCGAAGTAAACGAAAACACCGACAATTACTAACAAAAATAGCCGTCCAATGCGTATTAACATTGATCCAGTAGACCAGTTAGATAGCTCTGAGCCTAACCATAATACCGCTGACATTAAAATAACAGCAATAACTACTTTAGCTAAAAATTTATACCAGCCTGATTGTGGATAATAAAGTTGTTTTTTGCGTAGTTGCCAAAATAATAATCCAGCATTAAAACAAGAAGCAAGACCGATTGATAGAGATAGCCCAGCATGCTGTAACGGTCCAATGAATACTAAGTTCATTAATTGTGTCAAAATTAAAGTAGCAATAGCAATCTTAACTGGAGTTTTAATATCTTGTCTTGAATAAAATGCAGGTGCTAATACTTTTATTAGAATCAGACCAAGTAAACCAATAGAATAAGCTACTAAAGCACGCTGTGTCATTAAAGTGTCATTTAAAGTAAATTGCCCATACTCAAATAGTGTTGATATGAGTGGCCGAGAAATTACACCTAAAGCAACAGTGCTAGGCAAGGCTAATAAAAAGCAAAGTTTTAACCCCCAATCTAATAATTCAGAATATTGTTTATGATCGCTCTTTGAAAAACTTTTTGCTAATGATGGCAGTAAAATCGTCCCTAATGCCACTCCAAGCACTCCTGCAGGAAACTCCATTAAACGGTCTGCATAATACATCCAAGAAACGGATCCAGAAGCCAAAAATGAGGCAAAGATAGTGTTAATAATTAATGAAATCTGACCAACTGAAACACCTAAAATTGCAGGTCCCATTTGTTTTAACACGCGCCAAACCCCACTATCTTTTAAATTAATTCTAGGTAGAACTAACATCCCTATTTTTTTCAAATAAGGAAGTTGATAAAGTAGTTGCAAAACACCGCCGATCACAACCGACACAGAAAGAGCCAGCACTGGCGGGTGAAAGTAAGGAGTGAGAAATAATGTGCACACAATCATACTAATATTTAACAATGTTGGTACAAAAGCAGGAACCGAGAAACGATTCCAGGTATTTAGTATTGCCCCAACAAGTGAAGAGAGGGAAATGAAAAATATATAAGGAAAGGTGATTTGCAACATCGTAGTTGCTAGTTGGAATTTCTCAAGCGATTCTTCTTTAAATCCTGGCGCAGTTAATATAATAATAAAAGGAGCTGTTAATATACCTATTAGGGTGACAAATGCCAACACTAGTGTTAATAAACCAGCAATATAAGCAACAAAAGTACGCGTCGCTTCTATTCCTTGTTGATTTTTATATTCTGCTAAAATTGGCACAAAAGCTTGTGAAAAGGCCCCTTCTGCAAACACACGTCTTAGTAAATTAGGTAACTTAAATGCTACAAAAAAAGCATCGGTTGCCATTCCTGCCCCAAAAAAACGAGCAATAATTGCATCACGAACAAAACCTAATACTCGTGAGCCCATTGTCATAGAGCTTATTGTGGCTAAAGATTTTAAAAGATTCATAAAGAATATAGCATCTAAAATGGA
Organism: Gilliamella sp. wkB18; assembly: GCF_001690875.1. Lineage (NCBI taxonomy): Bacteria > Pseudomonadati > Pseudomonadota > Gammaproteobacteria > Orbales > Orbaceae > Gilliamella > Gilliamella sp. wkB18. The sequence continues at coordinate 13,822 of NZ_LZHM01000080.1, read as the reverse complement.
CAATGAGGCATAGTCTACAAACTATTCGTACAAATCACCATGCTTTTTTTCAATAAATTTTTTATCTATAGTGAGGTAATGAAAACTTACTTTATCATGAGATTTATTTTTTTAACTAATAGTTTGCTTACTGTATAGTATAAAGATGGTGGGTCGTGAGCGATTCGAACGCTCGACAAACGGATTAAAAGTCCGCTGCTCTACCGACTGAGCTAACAACCCTTTTTTAATAGAACGGATGTACCAACGTTATTAGTGATACAAGCGATTTCGGGTTGCTATATTACCTATAATTATTAGGTAATGCAACCCTTTTATGGGTATTTTTTCAAAATACCGAATTTTCATACGCTTTCTTAAAGTGAAGCAAGCTTTTTATTAGCAAGCTCAACAATATTTTTATCTTTAGAATACTTATTCACAACTTGTTGAAATACAGCTTTAGCACTTGTTTTATCACCTTTATCAAATAAAATTATCCCTACTTTATAAAGACTTTCAGCCGCTTTTGGTGAAGACGGAAAATCTTTCACAACTGTTGCATAATAATATGAAGCGTCGTTCTTCTTGCCTTGCTTATAAAATAATTGACCAAGCCAATAATTAACATTAGAACGATATACGGATTTAGGGTAAACTTTTAAAAACTTTTGGAATGCGGCAATCAACTCATCGCTTTGTTTTCCATCACTAATAAACCGCATAATAAAATTATAATCCGTTTTATCGTTACCTGAAGTGGTCCACCCAGATAATTCTGGTGCTGCTACGGTTGAAACAGGCCCAAAAGTTGAAGTTGTAGGCGATGATATGGCTTCTTGTGAAGAGCCAGTATTGGTGTTAAATGAAAGCGCCGAACTACCTGCCATTTGTTGTAAAATTATTTTTTGGCGCTCGATTGTCTGGTTGAGTTGGTATTTAGTTTCTTCTAGTTGACCACGAAGGGTATCAATATCTGATTGCAAATCATTTATCCTTTGTTGATTTTGTATCAACAATTGACCTTGTGCCTGTACAGTTCTTTCCAGTTCAGAACCACCCGCTGCACAACCATAACCAGCAAACAATAAAAATAAGGATAATGTGAGTATTTTTTTATTCATATAATAGGACTCAATGTAAACAGATAAACAAACGGCTAAATAATTCAGCCGTTATGAGAGCGATTAATATACAATTACAGCACGGCGATTTTTGGCGTAAACCGCTTCATCGTGACCTAATACTGCCGGTTGTTCTTTACCATAAGACTTAACTGTCATTTGCCCGACAGATACACCATTAGCTTGAAGATAAGATTCAACTGCAACAGCTCGACGTTCGCCTAAAGCAATATTATATTCAGGTGTTCCACGTTCATCAGCATGACCTTCTATCACAATTTTAATAGGAGTATGTGCTCGTAAAAAACTTGCGTGCGCATCTAACTTATTTCTGTACTCAGGCTTAATATCATATTTATCAAAATCAAAATACACTGTATTCATTTCTTGCTGTTGCAGCTTTTTGAGTAAAGTGTAATCTTCATTAGATAAGCCGTTATATGAGCTGCCACTTGTAGTTGTAGTATTTTTTGAAGAACATGCTGTCACAGCAATTAGAGGTAAAGCAACCACGGCTACTTTAAGAAATTTAGAAAATTGCATTGTTATTAACTCCTATGTGTTAAATAAATAATATTTGGTTTATCTAACTGATTTCAAAACAACATTTGATACCAGTTAGCAAATAATTAGTCATATGATCTTTGCTACAAATTTAATAATATTGATTAAGTTTCGGTCTTCTGTTACAAATATGGTGACCATGATGGAAATTTTACCTGTCCATTAGTTACTGGCAATTCCGCCTTGAAATACCCATCTGTTGAAACCAAGTTTAAGATTGTGCCAAAACCTTTTGTTGAACTATAAATTATCATTGTACCATTTGGCGCTATACTTGGTGTTTCATCTAAAAAAGTATCTGTTAATCGTTGATACGTATTTCTTTCTAGATCATACCGCGTAATATGTTGTTCACCATTATTAGTTGATATCATAGCGATAAACGAGCCATCAGGTGAAACACGTGCGTTTTGATTTTGTGTATTATCCCATGTTAATCGTTGTGGTGTTCCACCATTTATGTTAATGCTGTATAACTGTGGACGTCCAGCTTGATCAGAGGTATAAACAATCGTTTGACTATCAGGCATCCATGATGGTTCAGTATTATTGCTTCGACCTGATGTAATTTGAGTTATTTTCTTTGAGTTTAAATCCATCATATATAAATTCAAATTACCGTCTTTAGATAAAGCAAATGCTAGTTTCATTCCATCTGGTGAAAAAGCAGGTGCACCATTGTGTCGAGGAAAAGATGCTATTGTTTCGATAGCGCCACTATCTAATGTTTTCATAACTAGTGCTGAGCGCCCGCTTTCAAAAGTAACATAGGCAAGTTTTTTACCATCAGGTGACCAGGTCGGTGACATTAACGGCGCTTTTGAGCGATGAACAGTAATCTGATCGTAACCATCATAATCAGACACGCGTAATTCGTGTGTAAATGGTCCTTTGTTTAGTTTTACAATATAAGCAATTCGTGTTCTAAATGCGCCCTTAATACCCGTTAGCGATTCAAAGATTTCATCACTTGCTGTATGTGCAGCATAGCGTAGCCATCGTTTTTCGATGGAGAGTTGGTTTTGTGCTAAAATTGCACCAGGTTTATTAACAGTATCAACTAATTGATAAGTAATAAGATATTTTCCAGATGCATCTGGTTGAATAGAACCGACAACGACAGCAGAAATACCAATATTTTGCCACTCTGTTGGATAAACCTCTGATGCTGTTGTTGGCTTTTGTGGCATATTATTAATATCAATAGGGTTAAATTTACCACTATTACGTAAATCTGAAGAAATGATATCATTAATCATTTGAGGAGGCTCTCCAGATCCAGTCCATTTAAATGGCACAACTGCAATCGGTTTAGCAGCACTTAGACCTTCCGTGATATTAATTTGTATTCCTTCATTATCGGCCCAAACAGTTGCTGCTGAGGCATATAAAAAAATGAAGCAAGTTATCAAAAAGCGAAAAGCACATTTGATCATCTTAAATTCCTTAATAGAAGCAAAATAATTATGTTAAAGTATGTGCAACCTATTAGTCACAATAAAGTTAAAAATTGTAAATAATTCTACAATGAGAAAGATAGCTGATATTACATAACAAGTCTATAACCTTTGTGATAAAAGGTTCAACTGCTGTTAATTATTTTCATTACTTAGAAGTAGCCTTATACTAATACCATTTTTAGCTAGTTTAAAGTACAAAATTTGATATTTTGACAACATAATTTTATTTATCTCTTAAAAATAACTTTTATTAACCTATTATTTATTAATAATATTTCTATCTTTAAGATAAAATTCAACATTGTATAGATATACAACTAAATGAAAATTAAGTCATTATTTTTGACAATACTCACAGTAAAAAGTATTACGTTGCCCTATTTTTTGTGATTTTATTTTCCTTTGGCAGATCAGGCAGGCTTCACCTTCTCTTCCATAAACTTGAAGATTTTGAGCAAAATAACCAGGTTTTCCATCGGATTGGAGAAAGTCTTTAAGAGTCGTACCACCTTGCTCAATTGATTTGGTTAAAACTTGCTTAATTGCGATTGCTAGCCTTTCATATTCAGTAAATTTTAAAGAATCTGCTGCTCGATTAGGATTGATCCTAGCCATAAATAGTGCTTCAGACGCATATATATTACCAACTCCAACTACAATATGATTGTCCATTATCCAACGTTTAATCGGGATATGACGATTCTTTGCTTTTTCAATTAAGTAATTTCCTGAAAATGCATCACTTAATGGTTCAGGTCCCAAATGCTGCAATTGAGTTAATTTATCCAATGAATTTGCCCAGAGCCAAGAGCCGAACCTCCTAGGATCGGTATAGCGCAAACTCACACCATTTTCCAAAACCAAATCGACATGATCATGCTTTTCAGCTTTTTGAGCTTCTTGTAAAATACGTAAACTACCAGACATTCCCAAATGAATCACAATCCAATTGTTAGTTAACTGTAATAACAAATATTTTGCGCGTCGTTTTATATCTAAAATTACTTGTCCATTTGCCTCATTTATAGCATTGTCAATTGGCCAACGAAGTTTAGGTTGGCGAACAATAATTTGTTTTATCGTTTGCCCTTTTAAATAAGGCAAAATTCCACGACGACTAGTTTCTACTTCTGGTAATTCAGGCATAGGAATTCCACTTAATTATTTAACATTTCAGTCACCCAAGCAGGCACTTGTTGAGCAGATTCTGTTTGATTATTATTGATACATAAACTCTGCAAACTAGATGTCCATGCAGGTAAACTACGAAAATCTTGAATATTTCCTTCACATTGCCAATGTCCATTACTATTTATTGGTACCATAAATATATTTTGTGGTATCGGCAGAGTTAGCTTTTTAGGTGTATTATTTTGTAAATATTCACTATATATTTTTAATGCTCCTGTCGCACCAGTTAATTTCATTGGTGAATGATCATCAAGCCCAATCCAAATAACAGCAACATTTTTACCATCAATACCAGTAAACCAACTATCGCGAGAGTCATTACTTGTTCCTGTTTTAGCTGCTAGTTTAAATGAACCATATTTCCCTTTTAATGTACGTGATGTTCCTGATTCAACCACTTGTTGCATTGCATAAGTAGTTAAGTAAGCTGACTGAGGAGAAACAGCTTGAATCTGCTTTGGGTAGCTCTGATATACTAATTCACCTTTGTCTGTTAAAACATATCTTAAAATAGTTAGTGGGGAACGCTGTCCATTATTAGTAATAGTTTGGAACATTTGAGCTGTTTCTAATGGCGTTAATTCTAAAGCTCCTAATAACCTTGATGGCAAATTAGGAATGCGATCTGCTGGTACTCCAAGTGCTTGCAAAATATTTTTTGTCGCATCAAGTCCTAATGCCATACCTAAATTAACTGTTGGGATATTAAGCGAAAGCGCCAAAGCATCAACTAACATAACGCGATTACGAAATTTACGATCGTAGTTTTTCGGTTCCCAATAACCACCACCATCAAGTTTAATTGATAATGGGCTATCATTTAGCCATGTATTAAGTTGATAATGATCAGGTTGTCCAAGTGCAGTTAAGTAAGTTGCTGGTTTAGCAAGAGAGCCTATAGCTCGCCTAGTTAACCATGCTCGATTATAACCTGGATAACGTGGCTCGGCACTCCCTATAATTGATCTAATTTCACCTGTTTCTCGACTAACGACAACCATTGCTGCCTGTAAGTCTTTATTTGTTGATTTACGTAGTACTTCAATTTCATTGGTTACAGCTTGTTCTGCAGCAGCTTGAGCAACTGGATCAAAAGTTGTAAAAATCTTCATGCCAGAAAGGTGTTCTGCTTTATCACCTAATTGGTTACGAAGTTCACTACGAACAACCTGCATAAACGCAGGTTGAGGAGAAATGACACCTCCTTTAGGTAAAACAGATAGCGGGCGCTGGCTTAATAAGTTATACAATTCATCGTCAATAATACCTTGCTGTTGTGAAAGTTTTAACACAACATTGCGCCGTTCAATTACCTGTAGCGGTTGTGTCCAAGGGTTGTACAATGAAGCACCTTTTACCATTCCAACTAAAACTGCTTGTTGATCTAAAGTAAGTTCATTTACTGGGCGACCAAAGTAATATAAACTTGCTAATGGAAATCCATGGATCTCTTCACTACCTGCTTGACCAAAATAAATTTCGTTCAAGTAAAGTTCTAAAATACGTTCTTTACTATAGCGAGCATCTAAAATCAAAGCCATATAGGCTTCACGTATTTTTCGACTCAAACTTCGTTCATTTGTTAAAAAAAGATTTTTAACTGTTTGCTGGGTTAATGTACTACCCCCTTCAGTCCGTCCTGTTGTAAGGTTAACATAAATTGCACGTCCAATTGAATACAGACTCACACCATGATGTTCGTAAAAACGTTTGTCTTCAGTAGCAACTAATGTTTTTAATAATGAATCAGGAAACGCTTTTAATGGTACAAAAAGTCGTTGTTCGCCATTTGGAGAATGCATCATCGTTATTAATTTTGGATCGATTTTTAGTAATCCAAAATCTCTACCTGTATTTAAATTTATAATACGGTCTATTCGGTTTTGATAAAAAGTAATTTTAATACGGAATGCTTGCTCTTCACCATCAGGAAAAGTAAAAGGTCGTCGATAAATTTCAACTGCATCATTACTTACAATAAATTCCCCAGGGCGCGTAGCTTTTGTAGCTTGCTGACGATATTGTGCGCCAACTAACATAGTAACCACATCATTTAAGCTGTATTCACTGTCGGGTTCAAGCTCAATAATTTGACCATAAATTGCAGCAGGTAGTTCCCATACATTGCCATCAATTCGTTCTTTAATTTTCTGATCAAGATATATACCATAAAAAACAGTGACCGCTAAAAAAATAAGCAGTAGTTTAAATAGTAACGAAAGCAATCGACCCAATAGTGAACGCTTTTTAATTTTTTTTGTTTTTGAAGAAGGTTTCTTTTGGGTAGTTTTAGTTGATGTATTCAAAGCTCGCCTAAGATCCATTATTGAATAATAATGGACTTATAATACCACAATTTTTTAAATATAAACTTACCTTATTTTGTTGATATTAATTCAAAATTACTTTTCCAAATTTATGATTAAAATTCCAGTTGTGGTTTGATATTTTTAACTTTTGCTATAAACGCATTTTTAGATTTACCTGTTAAACCTTCATTTATTGGTAGACTTGCGGTTAATGGATTAACTGGTTTGTTATTGATATGCAATTCAAAATGTAAATGAGGACCAGTTGAACGCCCTGTATTACCTGATAAACCTATTTGGTCCCCTTGCTTAACTTGCTGCCCTTGTTTAACTAAAATTTTGTCAAGATGCATGTAAGTTGTCATATATTGGCGTCCATGTCTAATAGCAATATAATTACCTGCTGAACCACTATATTTAGCAATTACAACTTCGCCATTACCAACTGACAATACCGGCGTGCCTCGTGATACAGCAAAGTCCACACCATTATGAGGTGCTATACGCCCTGTAACAGGGTGCAAACGGCGAGGATTAAATCCAGATGAAACACGTGCTTTTTTTGCCAAAGGATAACGGAAGAAACTCTGTGATAAGCTGCTTCCATTAATATCATAATACTTTCCATCATCTGCCAAAATTGCATAAAAATCTTTAGAGCCATTTTTAAAGCGAAAAGCTAATAATTGGCTATTAGAAAGATGTTTACCATGCATTTGCCGCGATAAAATTACCGAAAATTTGTCTCCAACTCTCAAACGTTTGAAATCCAGACGCCATTGTAATGCGCGTGTAATAGTGCCAATTTCACTACTAGTTAAGCCAATTTTCCGAGCATCAGCAATAAAATTTGTTTTAATTTCACCTTTAAGGATAACTTCTTGGGATACAGCCTCTTCAGTTTCTGAACTTTCTACAAAGTTATCACCAGATTTTTCATATATTCGAATATTATTACTTGAAATGGTCCAATTAAAACTCTTCAAATTATGATCATCATCAGTAGTCCAACTAATTTGTTGACCAATTCTTAGATTAGCTAGTTGTTTATACTTTGTTGTCAACTGATAAATATCATTTCGATTAACATTATAACGTAATAAAATATCATGCAACGTATCGCCTCGAACAATAGTATATTGCACAGTGTTATCTTTATCATCAAGAATTGCGTCTAAATCATCTTTAGCAACAATATCTTCTGGTTCATCTGAAGATTCTGTTATCTTGGAATTTGAATTATCATCAACTATTTCAATTTGTCCTTCCCCAATATCAACAGGTAAAGAAGAACCGTTAGATACAGTTGTTTCTGCTTGAGGATTTAGTGGTACATAAACAGTACGTTCCAAATTGAGAGGTCGCCACAATACGGAAAACAAGATAACGAAAAAAAGGACACCTGATATTGAAAGATAAGGAATTTTAAAATTATTTATTTCAATATCTGGAAATTTAATCTTTCTTGCCAAAATCAACCTTAACTATTTATTATTTAATCTATTATTTATCTAAACAATCCAACAGTTGCTGTGTTAATTTTAACAAAAATTGTGAATAAGCATCTTTCGAAAGATCTATATCAGTTCCTAATGGGTTTAATTCCCCAATTCGAACTTTCGTTCCATCCACTAATTTTCCAATAACTGCAGGACTAAACTGCGGTTCACTAAATATACATATTGCTTGGTGTTCTTTTATTTTTTGTTTTATAGCGTAAACTTTTTGAACACCAGGCTGTACTGATGGATTTATGGTAAAACTACCCAAATTGTTTAATCCAAACTTCGCTTCAAAATACCCATAGGCATCATGAAATACAAAATACCCTCTATTTTGGACGTTTCTAAGTTTTTTTGCAATATTTTGTTCTGTTTCAGCCAGTTTAATTGTGAATTCGCTTAGATTTTCATCAATTAAATCTTTTTTATCTGGATATTGTATTATCAATTTGTCATGAACTGACTTAGCAATAATTTTTGCTATTTCTGGAGAAAGCCAAATATGCTCATCATATTCGCCATGATGATCATGGTCAGATGAATCGTGATGGCTTTGTATTTCTTCATGGGAATTATTATCATGACTAGTTCGAAGTAAAACTTTAATATCCGATATATCAATTAATTCAATTTGCTTTTGTTTATCAACATTTTTTAAAATCGCCGGCATAAAAGTTTCTAGATCTTCACCTATCCAAATAACCAATTGAGCTGATTTGATTTTTCTTAAATCTGCAGGCGTTAAAGAATATGTATGAGGTGAAGCTCCATCTGGTAATAAGATCTCTGTCTCAGTTACACCTGAAGCAATTGCTTCAACAATAAAACCTATCGGCTTCACAGATGAAACAATTGTCGCTTCTGCATTTATAATCATACTCTCTATAACGAATATAGATCCAGACATCACCAAAAATCGGATAAAACGTTCTAAATTCCTTACAATATATTTTTTCATGCCATTATGTTATGTTTAAAAATGTGATAAAATAGACTTTATATATTGTTATAGTATAACATAACATGTAGATAAGCAAGGGTATATCAATAATATGACTCAATTAATTTCTCTTGATAATGTCTCCGTTGAAATCAATCATCAGAAAATATTGGATGATGTTTCATTATCAATTAACTTGAATCAAATTATTACGTTATTGGGACCAAATGGAGCCGGTAAATCAACTATGGTTAAAGTCATTTTAGGCTTAATTCCCCATACTTCAGGGGAAATTAAACGATTAGCTAATTTAACTATCGGTTATATTCCTCAATCAATCAATTTAAATCCTACTTTACCCATCACTGTTAAACGCTTTATGCATTTAAATAAAAAATTAAAAAATAAAGATATTATTAATTCGCTCTCGCTAGTAGAGGCAGAATATTTAATTGATAAATCGATACATCAATTATCAGGTGGCGAATTGCAACGTGTTCTACTTGCTCAAGCTCTCGCAAAACGTCCTCAATTGTTAATTCTAGATGAGCCAACACAAGGGCTTGATGTTAATGGTCAAATTTTATTATATGATTTAATTGTTAGTGCTAAAAAGCAGTTTAATTGTGGTGTGTTAATGGTTTCTCATGATCTTCATTTGGTTATGGCAAAAACCGATGAAGTTATCTGTTTAAACCATCATATTTGTTGTTCAGGGACACCTGCAATTGTATCTAACGATCCCGAATTTATCTCGCTTTTTGGTGGACATTGTGCATCTCAAATCGCAGTTTATAAACATTGCCACAATCATCAACATGATTTCTGTCAAAAACACACTGATTTCAACCAATAATATTTTTACCTAATGTTGAAAAGGAGATAAATAATGATTGAATTTCTACTGCCTTCTTTATTCGTAGGGCTATGTTTAACGACAGTTACTGGACCATTAGGGACATTTGTAGTTTGGCGGAGAATGTCATATTTTGGTGATACATTATCACATGCAGCGTTGCTCGGTATAGCTTTTGGTTTTTTATTTAATATAAATCTATTTTATGGCATTATTTTTGTCACATTAATTTTGGCATTAGGATTACTATGGTTAGAGTCTCAAAAACAGCTAGCTATAGATACTATACTTGGAATATTAGCGCACAGTGCACTCTCACTTGGCTTAGTAGTAATTAGTTTATTAGGTAATATTCGAGTTGATTTGATGGGATACTTATTTGGTGATCTTTTATCTGTGACATATATAGATATTTATCCAATCATTTTTTGTGTAATATTAATAGGAATTTTATTAATTTGGCGTTGGAATGATTTTTTGTTTATCACTATAAATGAAGAATTAGCTTTTATTCAGGGTATTAATATAAAATTTACTAAACTACTTTTAATATTATTACTAGCTTTAACTATTGGAATTGCAATGAAATTTGTCGGTGCACTCATTATAACATCTTTACTAATTATTCCTGCAGCTACTGCCAAATATTATTCAAAAACACCTGAAACAATGGCGCTAACAGCCATAGTCATTGGTATGCTATCTATTATTAGTGGTTTAATTTTCTCATCAATTTACAATACACCAACAAGCCCATCTGTTGTGTTAAGTAATGCTTGTCTTTTTTTTATATCTTTAATAATTTCAAAATTATTTTTCTCTAATAAAGCTTAGAAAACTCAGTAAAAATAATAAATTTATTGCGATACAGATCTCAATCTAAATATAGTTTTAATTGATGTTTATTTTTTAGAAAGTAACATGATGAAAATTCAAAAAATTAATCATTTATATTATGTCTCTTGCAATTATTCATACTCGCGCATCTGTTGGTATACAAGCACCACATATTAATGTTGAAGTTCATATTAGTAATGGATTACCAGGTTTTGTATTAGTAGGTCTTCCAGAAGCTACTGTAAAAGAGGCCAAAGATAGAGTACGAAGTGCCATTATAAATAGTGGCTTTACATTTCCTGCAAAAAAAATAACAGTTAATTTATCTCCAGCAGATCTCCCAAAAGAAGGAAGCCGTTTTGATTTACCTATTGCTATCGCCATTCTTGCAGCGACTGAACAAATTCCAACAGAAAATCTATTGCACTATGAGTTTTTGGGAGAACTAGCACTTTCAGGTGATATTCGTGCAGTTAAAGGGGCGATTCCTGCTGCTATAGCTTCAAAAAAAAGTAATCGTACATTAATTATTTCGGCTGAGAATCAATCTGAAATATCATTGATTCATCATAATAACACTCTAGTTACGAACAACTTATTAGAGTTATGTCAATACTTATACAATCAAATTCAATTACCTACTGTAAAGTATAGGGAATATGAAGATGTTGATACTCATTTAGCTAACTTACAAGATATTATAGGTCAAGAGCATGCTAAAAGAGCTTTAGAAATTGCTGCGGCAGGTGGGCATAATCTATTATTAATTGGTCCCCCTGGAACTGGAAAAACAATGTTGGCAACACGTTTAACCTCTTTATTACCGCCATTAACTGATGATGAAGCGCTAGAAAGTGCGGCAATAACCAGCTTAATTAGTCCCAATGGCTCAATAAAAAATTGGCGAAAAAGACCCTTCAGATCACCCCATCATAGTGCATCAAGTGCAGCACTTGTTGGTGGTGGTACAATACCTAAACCTGGAGAAATCTCACTTGCACATAATGGTGTATTATTTTTAGACGAGCTGCCAGAATTTAATCGTAAAGTTTTAGATGCATTAAGAGAACCCATTGAATCTGGTGAAATTATTATTTCAAGAGCAAATGCTAAAATAAGATTTCCTGCTAAATTTCAACTTATAGCAGCAATGAACCCTAGCCCAACAGGGCATTATCAAGGAACACATAATAGAACAACACCACTACAGATAATTCGCTACTTAAATCGACTTTCTGGTCCCTTTTTAGATAGATTTGATATTTCTATTGAAGTACCACTATTACCCCAAGGAGCATTAAGTCAAAGAATAACAATGGCTGAATCGACTGAACAAGTGAAACAAAGAGTATTTAAAGCAAGGAATACACAATTAAAAAGAAACAAAAAATTAAATAGTCAGTTATCCCCAAATGAAATACCACATTATTGCCAATTATCTAATGAAAATAATGAATATTTGGAAAAAGCTTTAATCAAGTTAGGGCTTTCGGTTCGAGCATGGCATCGAATATTAAAAGTATCAAGAACTATTGCAGATTTAGAGCTATCAGAAAAAATAGAACGAAAACATATTTCAGAAGCTTTAAGTTATCGTTCTATGGATCGATTACTAATTCAATTACACAAAAACATTGGTTAAAAGAATCAGTCATCATTATCTATGAAATCATCACTTACATCAACTTGTGGTTTTCCACCGGATAATGTATGAAAACGTTTTGGTTTATTTATACGAGAAAGATATTTTATCCAAACTTTTTCAAAATCAGTTGATGCTTCTTTTTTTCCTTTACAAACTGCAACAAATGATTTTTCTTCTGGAGTTAAAGGTTTCTTTACTTCTGTATCAAGTGCTTTAAAAGTACAACCATATTTCTCTAAAATCTGCGCTTCTTTGATTGTAAAATCTCCATGGCGAGAAAAGCCTCTTGGATAATTTTTATTATCAAAAAAACGTTGTTGACTTATAAAACTTTCAGCCATTTTTTATCCTCTAGATTGTAAAAGTCGTAGGGCGAAAATTATAATTCAGTAACGTAATCTGTAAATAATTTTTTTTATTTATATAGATAAATAATGATTAAGCGATTAAAATTAATACAAATTATCATTTTGTGGCAGGGGCGGAGAGTCTCGAACTCCCAACACCCGGTTTTGGAGACCGGTGCTCTACCAATTGAACTACGCCCCTAAATAAGGTGGCGGAACGGACGGGGCTCGAACCCGCGACCCCCTGCGTGACAGGCAGGTATTCTAACCAACTGAACTACCGCTCCACCGTATTTGGCATGCCTATAAAATAGAAATTAAGATTTAAAAAGTCTGGCGGCACCCTACTCTCACATGGGTAATACCCACACTACCATCGGCACTACGGCGTTTCACTTCTGAGTTCGGCATGGGGTCAGGTGGGACCACCGCGCTATTACCGCCAGACATATTCTTTTCTCTTCTACAATCAGTGCTCATTATCTCATAATAACACCAATCTCTCAATTCGGAACAAACCACTCAATCAACATTTAATCCAATTTCGATGACTTAGTCATCAAACGCTTCTCTTCACGTAATCACAAAACAACTCCGAGTTGTAAGGTTAAGACTCTCGGTTCATTAGTATCAGTTAGCTCAATGTATCACTACACTTACACACCTGACCTATCTACGTCTTAGTCTCAAACGAACCTTACTGAATCTCTTCAGGGAAAACTCATCTTAAGGCTAGTTTCGTGCTTAGATGCTTTCAGCACTTATCTATTCCGCACGTAGCTACCGGGCAATGCAATTGGCATCACAACCCGAACACCAGCGGTGCGTTCACTTCGGTCCTCTCGTACTAGAAGCAAACCCTCTCAATTTTCCTACGCCCATGGCAGATAGGGACCGAACTGTCTCACGACGTTCTAAACCCAGCTCGCGTACCACTTTAAACGGCGAACAGCCGTACCCTTGGGACCTACTTCAGCCCCAGGATGTGATGAGCCGACATCGAGGTGCCAAACACCGCCGTCGATATGAACTCTTGGGCGGTATCAGCCTGTTATCCCCGGAGTACCT
>NZ_LZHM01000079.1:0-55185 GCF_001690875.1 Gilliamella sp. wkB18 | reverse complement strand
ATGTACGTTGGTGAATTTTTATTGTGGTTTGGTAGCGCCATAAAAGCCGAAACCCGCAAAAAATTAAAAATGGGCTATACCAGTGGCGATATGACGCTAAAAGAAGTCCAAAAAAACTACACTCAAGAATCCGTCAGTAATAACCCCAGACCAATAGGACCTTACTACGCCTATAACGATCGCTATTTAGAGATCCGTGGCGGCATGTTTGAAAATTTTCGGGGGATTTTGACTTGGATTAGTTTACTTATTTTTTTGATTCCTTGTTTTAGTGGATACTTGGGATTAAACACTCTACTGAAATTATATAATCACGAACGTGATAATATAATTTCAGGTATATTTTCAATTACATTTCACTCAATTATAGTTATTTTATTAACCTATTTATGTATCCGCTATTTCCGCTATATTTATCGCTTTGAACTATTTACCATCCGCCATATTCGGGTACGGTTTAATCGAATTACAAAGCAAGTATATATTCAACGCCCTAAATATTGCGGTGGCACGGTGGTATTTAAGTGGGAACATATTATGCCCGCCAACTTTGGCGAGACTGGCTCAGACATGGGGGGCACTAATATGGTCAATCTAATAACCTTTCATCCTTATAAAACCGGCTTTCCGGTTGCTCAATCCGTCGGCATTGGCAAAAATACTTATCATGCCCAAGACTATAAAGACGAATGGGAATTTATTCGCCGGTATATGGAGCACGGCCCCGAAAACTTGCCAAAACCACGCCTAAGCACCCATTTACCCATGCCTTTTCATGGCTTTGAGGGGCATATAAAGCCCATGATTCATGCAGCTAAAAATGCCCCAACGGCATGGGTGTATTTACTGCTTATTCCTGTATTTTTAATTTTATTACCGTTTTACACTATCGGCTACTTTATTTCGGAATGCCTGTGTTGGCAACAGCGATGGCCAAAAGTTATACGCCAAGCAGGTCAAATGGGCAAACCCACCCCAAAAGAAACCACTTTAGCGGACTACCCCCCTAAAGTACAACAAGCCCTATTAGATAGCCGTTTGCAATGGAGCGTGCGTGACGAAAAAACAGGAAAGTTAGTTGATTATGGAAATTCATAAAAATTAAATGTGGTTTTAACATTCGGTATTTTAATAGTATGTTTTATTCTGGCACAGTTATGGGCGGTATCTTAATTAAGTGCCATACAAAGCGCTGACAACGAAAGAAGCTAGCCTTTCAAACACGAACAATGCCTAAAAACAGAACAAAAGCGGAAGAGTCTGTCACCACTCCGCCACTTTGTTTCTGGCACCTGCGTAGGGATTGTAAAAAGGGGTCATCAATACCCTTTGCTCAAACGTTACCACAAAATTAATTGTATTTCGCAAAAGATAAAAATATCCCAAATCCTAACTGCACTGAAAAATTTAAAGCTTGCTGCATCAAATCGTTGCTATTTTAAAATGACTCTAACTAATGCTGTTTAGAGTTTATCTGTATATATACAATACGCTTAATTATTAAAGTGACGATTAATTCAAAATCCAATATTCTGCCGTTTACCACAGCAGAATATATGTAGGGTTATTTTTTAACAAAATTATCAATTAATAAATTAACAACGTCCCCCATTTTGCCTGTTAATGAAGCTTTAACACTATAAAGTGCCATGCCCATAACTTGTGATCTTTGAATTTCAGGTGGCATAACAAGTTCATTAGCACTGGTTTTTACATCCAATAATGCAGGACCAGGGTGAGCTAGAAATGATTGCATAGCAGCTTCAAGCAAGTCTGAATCATCAACACTAATTGCAAATAAGCCCATCGATTCTGCTACTTTAGCAAAGTTAGGATTTTGTAAATGAGTATAATGATCTACAATCCCTTCGACTTTTTGTTCTAATTCAACAAAATTAAGTGAACCATTATTTAGCACAATGATTTTTATTGGTAATTTTTCTTGAATTGTGGTTAATAAATCCCCTAACAACATGCTAATACCACCATCACCTGATAAAGTAATCACTTGTCGTTCAGGAAAAGCCTTTTGTACGCCTAAGGCCTGTGGCATCGCATTTGCCATGGTTCCGTGTTTTAAACTAATGACTGTTCGCCTTTTTCCGTTGGTTTTGAAATGGCGACAAGCCCAAACCATAGCAGATCCGACATCGGCACAAAGGACTGCATCATTCGTTGCGTATTTATCTACAAGTTCAGTTAAATATTGGGGATGAATAGTAGACTTTGAAGGCATCGCTTTTCTATTCAATTTATTCATGGCATTGTCATATAATGACAGGCATGTTTCTAAAAATTTTGTATCATTTTTTTCCTTAATTAATGGAAATAATGCAGCTAAAGTCGACTTGCTACTACCGACAACACCAATATTAACTGGATGGCGTCGTCCAAGGTGCGTTGCGTCAATATCAATTTGGATAATTGTAGCGTTATTGGGATAAAATTGTGACCATGCAAAATCGACACCTAACATTAAAAGTACATCACACTTTTTTATCGCCATATTGCCAGATTCTACGCCAAATATCCCTGTCATACCGACATTATAAGGGTTGTCATATTCCACAAAATCTTTCCCACGAGAGGTATGCACAATAGGCGATTTTAATTTTTCGGCAAGCGCTATAAGTTCATTATGGGCATCATGCACGCCTTGTCCGGCAAAAATAGCTATTTTTGTGTTTTTATTTAAGATATCGGCAATTTCCATTAACTCTTGATCTGATGGACGTATAATTGGTTTAGGATGATAAATTCTATAACCGCTGTTATCCTCAACCTTTTCTAAACTAATATTATAAGGAATCACTAACACCGCTACACCACGTTGATTAATCGCTGCTTGAATTGCGGCAGTGGTAATTTGCCTTGCCTGAGTTGGGTCATTAATTTGGCGGCAAAATACCGAACAATTTTTATAGATCGATTCAAAATCCACTTCTTGTGGAAAATCTGTCCCTTGTTGCGAGGTCACAAGTTGGCTTGCTAACAAAATAACCGGAGATTTATTACGCTGTGCTTCATAGATACCATTAATAAAATGTAAACTACCTGGTCCGCAAGAACCAGCACATGCCGTTATTTGATTAGTCAAATACGCCTCTGCTCCTGCTGCAAAAGCCCCGACTTCTTCATGACGAACATGAATCCATTGAATATCACTTTTTTTAATTGCTGAAGTAATATGATTTAATGTATCGCCGACTATACCATAACAATGTTTAACACCTGCTTCAGTCAAAACATCAACTATAATTTGTGCAACAGATTTTTTTGATAACATATTGCCTCCTGACTATAATTAATTTATCGAATATTTATATTGGTTAAATTACACTTAACTTTTAATAAAGCGAATAGATTATAAAAAAACAGCAGGAAATGTTAAAAATATAAGTATAGTAAGGGTTTTCCCAAAATAAACTTTTATGAAGACTATTCCCTATTCTAATAAACCAAGCTATTATGAACAAAATCCAAACAATCTCATAGAGCTGCTTTTGTGAAAAATTTGTCATATTGGCATGATTTATTGATATCAATGACTGCACTTTTACCCAATTATTTTATTGAATATTATCGCTTAATTACTGTTTGCTTATTGTTATTAATAGCCATTTTTATGTTTTCATTCAGTAAATTAAGAATGGATATTATTTCATTACTTACAATTACTGTTATCATCATAACTGGCGTGTTAACACCTGCCGAAGCATTATCAGGATTTAGCGATCCTAATATCATTTTAATTGCTTTGTTATTTGTTATTGGTGAAAGCCTAGTTAGAACGGGCGTTTCATATAAAATGAGTGAATATATATTAAAAGTAGCCGGCAAAAATGATATTCGAATTGTTATTTGTATTATGTTAGGCGTTGCTTTGCTTGGATCAATAATGAGTTCGACTGGCGTTGTTGCAATTTTTATTCCTGTCGCTATTAGTATTTCTAATCATACCGGTATTCATGTAAAAAAATTAATGATGCCACTTTGTATCGCTGCATTAATCAGCGGTATGATGACTTTAGTTGCCACTGCACCAAATCTAGTTGTTAATAGTGAACTTAGTCGTGCGAATTTAACAGAATTTGGGTTTTTCTCTATTACACCAATTGGCTTAGGTGTTTTAGTTGTAGGCGTTTTTTATTGTATATTTACACGTAATTGGCTGCTTACTGCAGATCAAGTTATGCCAACAAATACCCAACCACAAAGACGAAAAATCACCGATTTAATTCGAGATTATAAATTAATTGGTCGTGCACATCGAGCACAAATATTAGCTGGTTCACCTTTTGTAGGACGTACAATCGATAGTTTGCATTTACGCAGTGAACATGGTGTAAATGTAATAGGTATTGAACGTTGGCGTAAATTCCATAAGGTTTTGATACCAGTTAATGGTTCAACTGAATTTCGTGAGAATGATATTTTATTATTAGATATGTCACATTCGGAAGCTGATTACCGTACTTTTTTAACCATCAATAACCTAGAGCCCAAAATACTGCGTGGTGAGTATTTTTCAGAACAAGTAAAACAAGTCGGCATGGCCGAAGTCGCCCTACTACCCGAATCAACACTCTGCGGCAAAACACTCAACGAAATTGATTTTAGAGGAAAGTATTTCTTAACTGTCATTGGAATATGGCGTAATCATGCGCCTGTTGAGACAAGTAACTTATTCCAAGAGCGTTTAGAAATGAGCGATACTTTATTAGTGTGTGGTGATTGGGGATCAATTCAAAAATTACAAACTCGTACCAGTGATTTTGTGGTATTGGACTATCCTTCGGATATCGACGATGTTGCACCCGCAAGTGCACAAGCGCCTGCAGCGTTAATTAATCTGGCTATTATGATTATTTTAATGGTAACAGGTATTGTACCGAATGTGGTTGCAGCACTAATCGCCTGTTTATTAATGGGGGCAACGCGCTGTATTGATATGACTAATGCTTATAAGTCAATACATTGGCCTACTTTAATTTTAATTATTGGTATGATGCCATTTGCGGTGGCATTAAATAAAACAGGGGGAATCTCATTAATATCTGCTTGGTTAGAGATCCATTTACATTCCTTTGGACCTTATATGGTGCTGACATTTATTTTTTTATTATGTTCAACTGTTGGGTTATTTATTTCAAATACAGCAACCGCAATTTTAATTGCTCCAATCGCTATTGATTTAGCTGTAAAATTTGGCTATTCACCGTATCCTTTTGCCATGACAGTAGCTATTGCTACGTCCGCCTCATTTATTACACCTGTATCATCACCAATAAAAACCATGGTGGTTGCACCTGGTGGTTATAGTTTTAGTGACTTTGTAAAAGTTGGTGTGCCATTAACATTTTTAGTAATGGCTGTAGACATTGCTTTAGTACCAATATTTTTTCCATTTTAAGGTGTATTAAGGCAAAGGTTTATTTTATTGTTAATAATAAAACGTGTTAATAAGATAATTACATTTATAAAATCAGTCTATTAATCAATAATAATAGATAGCAAAATTTATACTTGCTAAAAATTGAAAAGATTAATTATCAGTGAATTTATACAAACAATTACGGCACTTATTGTTACTAAGCCGTGTTAATCAGCTTAGTAACATTTGTGAGTTTAATAGCTTAAATTTTGTGCCGAAGAGTAATTCGACAAATCGAATCTGGTAAGATCAGCGATAATACATTCATCAGCAATGATAGTATGATAATACAAAGATAACCTATTTTGAGCAGTAATTAATTTTGCATCCATTACCAATACGGTATGAAATTGCAGCAACAAATCCCCTAAGTCTGCAAAGAATGTATGATTAAAGGTAATTTGCGTTTTTAATTTCTCTATTTTCAGTTCAATATTTTATAGAGGCACTGATAACAAACTATAATGCTTACGATTTAAAGATTCCTAATAGAATTTTAGTTATAATAACCATGATTCTTTTGATTATGGATAAAATTTTATGCCACATCTGACTAAACCATTAAAGGTTATCTTTGCAGGAACACCTGATTTTGCAGCTACCCATTTAAAAGCATTGATAAATTCACACCACAATGTAATTGCTGTTTTTACTCAGCCCGATCGCCCTGCAGGTCGCGGTAATAAATTAACCGCAAGTCCCGTTAAGCAATTAGCTATTGAAAATAATCTGCCGATTTATCAACCGACAACACTTAGATCCGAAGAAATTCAAAGAACCATCGATAAACTTAATGCTGATATTATGATTGTTGTTGCTTATGGGCTTATTTTGCCTCAAGCTCTGCTTGATATGCCAAAACTAGGGTGTTTAAATGTGCATGGTTCATTACTACCTCGTTGGCGTGGTGCAGCACCAATTCAACGTGCTTGCTGGGCTGGGGATCAAGAAACAGGAATTACTATTATGCAAATGGATGCAGGGCTTGATACGGGCGATATGCTATATAAACTTGCTTGCCCAATTGAACCAAATGATACAAGCGCTTCATTGTATGACAAATTAGCAAAATTAGGATCACAAGGCTTACTCAATACATTAACGTTAATCAGTGAAGGAAAAATTCAACCAGAAAAGCAAGATGAAGCAAAAGCCACCTATGCTCAAAAGCTCTCTAAGCAAGAAGCCAAACTTGATTGGAATTTACCTGCCGAGCAACTTGAACGTTGTGTTCGTGCTTTTAATCCATGGCCAGTAAGTTATTTTGAAGTTAATAACGAATCAAAAAAAGTATGGCAAGCCGAAGTGGTAAAAATAGCACACAATAAACCAGCTGGTACTATTTTACAAGCCGATAAAAATGGGATTTGCATAGCAACAAGTAAAGATGCATTAAATATGACAAAACTCCAACCTGCAGGCAAAAAACCAATGTTACCCCAAGATTTATTAAACTCTCGCCAATCTTGGTTTAATATTGGCGAAAAACTTTAGCGCATATTAGACAATAAAGCCTAAATATTACAGGATATTTATTCTTGTAATACTATGGCTTTTTTGCCAATAATGTGGCAAATCTTAATTTAATTCGATTACCATTTATATCTGTTTTATGTAATTCACCGATATCTTCATTGTATTTTATGATTTCCCAATCTTGATAGTAGCTATGGAGTTCATTTTCTTTAAACGTAAATGGAAATCCAACAGAACATGGGTAGTCTTTCGTAGACATGGCACTTACAATCAGATTATAACCACCCGATTTGGTGATTGTCTGCATATTATTAAGCACAGCAGGAACTTTTTCAGGCTGTAAGAACATCATCACTACCGTTGAAATAATAAGGTCATATGAACCTTGCCAATTAGCTTGGTTGATGTCGTAAACTGTAGCTTTAATATGTTCTAGCTTTTCTTCATTAATCACTTGTTGTAAGTTTTTAATGCTCGGTTCAGATTTATCTACTGCATCCACATCAAATCCTAATAGCTGCAAATAAAGTGAATTACGCCCTGAACCACAGCCGAAATCTAAAACCTTACCAGCAGGAATTATTCTGGCTGTAGCTAGTACATCAGAATGAGTTTTAGTCATTTGGTATTTTTTATGGGTATAGTCTTCTGCCAAACAATAAAATGACAGTTGGCATTGTAAATCATCCGATACTTTATCAATAAAATGCCATTGCTGAGGTGGAATAAATGGTGGCTGGTGGACAACATCATAATGATGTTGAGACTTTAATTCTCCTTGATTTGTTAGTATTTTAAAATCCATACTCCCTTTTATGATCTGAAGCTTTGCCCATGTACCAGCTTGAGTATTATGTTTTTCGCGAAACGATTGAGGTAATGATTTGGTATCCCAAATAGGTAATGTTTTATAACAAATTAAGTTTTTCAATTTATTATCACTATTTTAGTAAACTAATAGTTGACTATTATAGTCAATTATTGATGATATAAACAATATATTATTGATAAGACTAATACAAAACCAAGAAAAATAAATTTATAGTGGCGAAGTTGACCTTATCAACATATAATCATCGTCATCCTAAACTATATAGTAAAATAATAGAGGAAAAATTTATGGGATTTTTAACAGGTAAACGCATACTCGTTACCGGTGTTGCAAGTAACCGTTCTATTGCTTACGGTATTGCACAAGCAATGCATCGTGAAGGTGCTGAATTAGCCTTCACTTACCAAAATGATAAATTAAAAGCACGCGTTGAAGAATTTGCTGCTGATTTTGGTTCTAAAATCATTCTACCTTGTGATGTCGCACATGATGAAAGCATAACTAACTTATTTACTGAGCTAGCAAATACATGGGATAAATTCGATGGCTTTGTCCACGCTATTGCCTTTGCCCCTGGTGATCAATTAGATGGCGATTATGTTAATGCTGTTACACGTGAAGGGTTCGCTATTGCTCATGATATCAGCTCTTATAGTTTTGTTGCTATGGCTAAAGCTTGTCGTTCAATGTTAAATCCGAATTCAGCATTAGTTACCCTATCTTACCTTGGTGCTGAACGTGCAATTCCTAATTATAATGTTATGGGGCTTGCTAAAGCATCTTTAGAAGCTAATGTTCGCTATATGGCAAATGCAATGGGACCAGAAGGTATTCGTGTTAATGCGATTTCTGCAGGTCCAATTCGTACACTTGCAGCATCTGGTATTAAAGATTTTAAAAAGATGCTATCTCACTGTGAATCAGTAACCCCAATCCGTCGTACGGTAACAATAGAAGATGTGGGGAATTCAGCAGCATTCTTATGTTCAAACCTTTCGTCTGGTATTACTGGAGAAGTGATTCATGTCGATGGTGGATTTAGCATTGCTGCAATGAATGAGTTAGAACTTAAATAAGATTGATTTTTAACACTAAAAAAGGGCATCAACGATTATCTTGATGCCTTTTTTAATGGTAGTTAATAACAAATTATTATTTTATTGCGTTATGTTATTCTTTTATTAGTTTTGAACAAAATAGAAAATTTAGAATACATAACTTCTTTTTTCCGCTAAAATCTAAAGTAATTTGCTCAATACAAGTCTGTTGGAGAAAAAATGAAAATAGCAAAAAATAAAGTAGTCAGTTTGGCATACCAAGTGCGCACTAAAGATGGTGTGTTAGTTGATGAAGCTACAGCTACTGCACCACTTGAGTATTTGCAAGGTGCGGGTAACTTATTACAAGATCTAGAAAATGCTTTGGAAGGGCATCAAGTTGGTGATAAATTTGACGTTGAACTAATTAATGCTTACGGAGATTTTAATGATGCTCTTGTACAAAATGTTCCTCGTGATGTGTTTGTAGGCGTTGATCAACTCGAAGTGGGAATGCGTTTTTTTGCCGATACCGATCAGGGCTCTTTACCAGTTGAGATCACGGCTATTGATGGCGATACTATCACCATTGATGGTAATCATATGCTAGCAGGGCAAGATCTAAAATTTAATATTGAAGTATTAGCGATTCGTGAAGCAACAGAAGAAGAAATCGCACACGGTCATATTCATGGTGCTCATGGACACGATCATGGTGGTTGCGGTTGTGGTGGTCATGATCATGAACAAGATGATGAAAATCATGGTTGTTGTGGCGGTGGTCATGGCGGATGTGGCTGTCACTAGTTTTATCGCAAATTGATATTTTAAAGCGCTTTATAGCGCTTTTTCTTTTTTTGCAAAATTGTGAAAAAAGGTTTATTTTTTTGTGAAATTGCTCGGAATATTTCCTTTTTTGGGGTTATTGAATCAATCATTCAGTCATAATTTACTTTTAATCACTAAATAAAAGTACAATGTCCTTAGAATATCCTCAATTAATGCCTCGTGAAAAACTATTAAAATTTGGTGTTGAAGCATTAAGTGATGCTGAACTATTGGCGCTATTTTTACGAACAGGTACCCGTAATTTGCCTGTTTTAGCGTTGTCACAAAGTTTATTAAATGATTTTGGTTCCTTGTATAATTTAATTAATGCAAGTCACCAAGATTTTTGCCAAAAAAATGGCTTAGGTACCGCTAAGTATACGCAATTAAAAGCAGTTGTTGAACTTTCATCGCGTTATTTAAAGGTGAAAATGGCGCACGAAAATTTACTTTCTTCACCATCAGTAACTCATCACTATTTAGCTAGTCGTTTAGCCAATAAAGATCGTGAAATTTTTATGGTGATTTTTTTAGATAATCAACATCATGTTATTTCATCTGAAGAGATGTTTGTTGGTACCTATAATTGTGTAGAAGTCCACCCTCGTGAAATTGTCAGACGAGCACTACAACATAATGCAGCTGCATTAATCTTAGCGCATAATCACCCTTCAGGCATGGCAGAACCGAGTCAAGCAGATCGTCATCTTACTCAAAAAATAGAAGAGGTTTGCAGATTAGTTGATATTCGAGTTATAGACCATATTGTTATCGGCAAAGGCGAATATGTCTCTTTTGCTGAGCGCAGATGGATTTAATCGCTATTTTTACTTACAATAGAGAACATTGCTAATCAATACAATATCTAAACGTGAATATCTTATGAAAAAACAAATTGAACTATTAGAAACTAAAATCGCTTTCCAGGAAATTACCATTGATGAGCTTAATCAAATGGTTACAAACTTACAAGCCGATATAAGCAAATTAAAAGAGCAGTTAATATTATTATCACAAAAACTTCAAGCTTCTCAATCTACTAATATTGCTAACTTATCAGAAGAAACTCCTCCACCTCACTATTGATCACTCTTTTTAGATAAATAATTTGTAATATGCGATATAAGCTTATATAGCCATAACTAAATATTGCAATTAAAAAAGAGCGTTAAATTTTTATATTTAAACTTTGTTCTTATTAATGTTTATACAAAACAAGAAAAACATCGATATTAAGCTCATATAAAAAATTATATGTGAAATTATAGATAAACTCATTACTATTTACAGCTACAGCATTATTAAAGGTGTAGCCATAAATAGTCGAGCTATTTTATAAAAGTAGTTAATATATAAGAAATATAGAAAATAAAGATATGATAAATCTTAGAGTAATTAAAAACTAAATAACAGAATATTATTTCAATAAAAAACCGGCATATAGCCGGGTTTTTTATACAATGATTTAATTATCTTATTCAGCTGCTGCTTCTGCTTCTGCTGCAGGGCGATCAACTAATTCAATATAAGCCATTGGAGCATTATCTCCATTACGGAATCCACATTTTAAGATACGTACATATCCACCTGGGCGGGTAGCAAAACGTGGACCTAATTCTGAAAATAATTTTTTCACTGTATCTTTATCACGGATACGAGCAAAAGCCAGACGGCGATTAGCTACGCTATCGCTTTTGGCTAGCGTAATTAACGGTTCAACAACACGACGCAACTCTTTTGCTTTTGGCAATGTAGTTTTGATGATTTCATGTTCAACAAGTGAACTAGTCATGTTACGAAACATTGCTTGACGATGGCTGCTATTTCGGTTCAGTTGACGACCACTTTTACGATGGCGCATAACTTTATCCTTCTTATATAAATTTTATTTTAGTCTTCAACAATACTTGCTGGTGGCCAATTCTCAAGACGCATGCCTAAGGATAAACCACGAGATGCGAGTACATCCTTAATTTCAGTAAGTGATTTCTTACCAAGATTAGGGGTTTTAAGTAGCTCAACTTCAGTACGTTGTACTAAATCACCAATATAATGAACTGCTTCTGCTTTTAAGCAATTAGCAGACCGAACAGTTAATTCTAAATCATCCACTGGACGTAGAAGAATAGGATCAAATTCCGGTTTATCTTCTTTCACTTCTGGTTGACGTACATCGCGTAAATCAACGAAAGCTTCAAGTTGTTCAGCCAAAATAGTTGATGCACGACGGATAGATTCTTCAGGATCGATAGTACCATTTGTTTCCATATCGATGACGAGTTTATCTAAATCAGTTCGTTGTTCCACACGAGCAGCATCAACAGAATAAGCGATACGCTCTATAGGACTATAACAAGCATCAACCAATAAACGACCGATTGGTCGCTCTTCATCTTCTGACTTAACGCGAGCAGAAGCAGGGACATAACCACGTCCTCGTTGTACACGAATACGCATACTAATTGAAGCATTGGCATCGGTAAGATGACAAATCACTAAATCAGGGTTGGCAATTTCAACATCGCCATCATGAGTGATATCAGATGCAGTAACAGCACCAATACCTGATTTATTTAAAGTCAGCATAACATCATCTTTAGTATGCACACGCACTGCTAACTTTTTTAAATTAAGCAGAATATCAAGTACATCTTCTTGGACGCCTTCTTTAGTACTATACTCATGCAGAACACCGTCAATTTCAACTTCGGTTACTGCATATCCCGGCATAGATGATAATAAAATGCGGCGTAGTGCATTACCTAAAGTATGACCAAAACCTCGCTCAAGTGGCTCTAAAGTCACTTTAGCATGAGTCCGGCTGTATTGAACAACATCAACTAGGTGAGGTTTTAAAAACTCTGTTACAGAACCCTGCATTATGTCCTCTCTTAAGTGCTAAACTTTACTTAGAGTAAAGTTCGACGATCAAATGTTCGTTGATGTCAGCAGATAAATCTGAGCGTTCTGGTAGACGTTTAAATACGCCTTCCATTTTGCCAGCATCAACTTCTAACCAAGTTGGTTTTTCACGTTGTTCAGCTAGCTCTAAAGCAGCTTTAATACGTGCTTGTTTTTTTGATTTTTCGCGAACACTAATCACATCTTCTGGTGAAACCTGATAAGATGCAATATTTACAACGCGACCATTAACAAGAACAGCTTTATGACTAACTAATTGACGAGCTTCAGCACGAGTTGCACCGAATCCCATACGATAAACAACGTTATCTAAGCGGCGTTCTAAAAGACCAAGTAGGTTTTCACCTGTATTGCCTTTAATGCGCGCAGCATTTTTATAGTAATTACGGAATTGACGTTCTAAAATTCCATAAATACGTCTAACTTTCTGTTTCTCACGTAACTGAACACCATAATCTGATAAACGCGGTTTACGCGCACCATGTTGCCCAGGAGCTTGTTCTAACTTACATTTACTGTCAATCGCTCGAACGCCAGATTTAAGAAACAAATCTGTACCTTCACGACGACTTAATTTGAGCTTTGGTCCCAAATATCTTGCCATTTTATTTCTCCAATAATCCTAAACATTCAGCGTTTAATAAAAATTAAACACGACGTTTTTTTGGTGGACGACAACCGTTATGAGGAATCGGAGTAACATCAGTAATGTTAGTGATGCGATAACCCGCAGCATTTAATGCACGAATTGTTGACTCACGACCAGGACCAGGTCCTTTTACCATAACTTCCAGATTCTTAATTCCGTAATCTTTTACAGCTTCAGCACAACGTTCTGCTGCAACCTGAGCAGCAAAAGGAGTCGACTTACGAGAGCCACGGAAACCAGAACCACCAGCGGTTGCCCAACCCAACGCATTACCTTGTCGATCGGTAATAGTTACGATTGTATTGTTAAATGATGCATGAATATGAGCTACACCATCAGAAACTTGCTTTTTTACACGTTTACGTGTACGAACAGGTGTCTTTGCCATTTATTTATCACCTCAATTATTTCTTGATTGGCTTACGCGGTCCCTTACGGGTACGAGCGTTAGTCTTAGTGCGTTGACCACGGACAGGAAGTCCACGACGATGACGCATGCCACGATAACAACCAAGGTCTAATAAACGCTTGATACTCATAGTTACTTCACGACGTAAATCACCTTCAACAGTAAATTTAGCGACTTGTTCGCGTAACTTTTCAATCTGATCTTCAGATAGTTCTCTGATCTTAACATTCTCAGGAATACCAGCTTCAGCGCAAATTGTCTTAGCACGGGTATTTCCGATACCATAAATTGCTTGTAAAGCAATTACAGCATGTTGCTGATCAGGAATGTTAATGCCTGCTATACGGGCCACTATGCACTCCTTTTTTTGTTAATGTTAGCAAACTCACCATACTGAAAAGCCCGTTTTCAGGATACTCAAATAGTGAGTTTACAAATAAATTAGGCTGGCTATTCTAGCCAGCTTTACTATACTTTGGCAAGTAAAATATACAAAATTTCAACTTTACAGTTAAATAATTAACCTTGACGTTGTTTGTGTTTACCTTCAACGCAAATAACTCGAACAATACCATTGCGTTTAATGATTTTACAATTTCTGCATAATTTCTTGACTGAAGCACGAACTTTCATTTTTTTCTCCGTAACTTCGGGCTAACTTATCGGCCATAGCCTTTAAGATTCGCTTTCTTTAACACTGACTCATAACGATTTGGCATCATTAAAGTCTGTACTTGTGCCATAAAATCCATGATTACAACAACAACAATTAATAAAGAAGTTCCACCGAATTGAACAGGAACTTTCATTGCACTTGTCATAAACATTGGGACCAAACATACAAAAGTAATGTAAATAGCGCCAATTAGCGTTAAACGTGTCATTACTTTGTCAATATACTTAGATGTTTGTTCACCTGGACGGATACCTGGAATAAATGCACCAGATTTTTTTAATTGTTCAGCTGTTTCTCTTGGGTTGAAAACCAACGCTGTATAAAAGAAACAAAAAAAGATAATCGCTGCCGCAAAAAAGATTATATATAACGGTTGTTCATGTGAGAAATATTGTCCAATAAGCACAATAATATATCTCCATCCTTCCCCATCTCCTTGAAACCAAGAAGCCATCATAGATGGTAACATAACAATTGTTGAGGCAAATATTGCAGGAATAACCCCTGCCATATTAATCTTTAATGGTAAGTGTGACGATTGTGCCGCATAGATACGACGGCCTTGTTGGCGTTGTGCGTAGTTAACAACTATTCGTCGCTGACCGCGTTCAACAAATACAACAAAATAAGTCACACCAATCACTAATGCTGCAACAACTAACAATAAAATCGGATGTAAATTTCCAGAACGAGCTTGTTCAATTGTTTCATATATTGCATGAGGAAGACCAGCCACAATACCAGCAAAGATAATG
Organism: Gilliamella sp. wkB18; assembly: GCF_001690875.1. Lineage (NCBI taxonomy): Bacteria > Pseudomonadati > Pseudomonadota > Gammaproteobacteria > Orbales > Orbaceae > Gilliamella > Gilliamella sp. wkB18. The sequence continues at coordinate 40,167 of NZ_LZHM01000079.1, read as the reverse complement.
ATTGAAATTCCATTACCTACGCCTCGCTCTGTAATCTGCTCGCCGAGCCACATAAGAAACATAGTGCCAGTAATTAAACTAACCGATGCAATAAAATAGAAAGAAAATCCAGGATTAATCACCACATGACCATAGCCAGGAATGTTTGGTAAACCAGTTGCAATACCAATCGACTGCACAATCGCTAAAGCTAATGTACCATAGCGTGTATATTGACTAATTTTCTTACGCCCTGATTCACCTTCTTTCTTCAATTCTGCTAACTTAGGACTAATTGCCGTTAATAACTGTACAATAATTGATGCAGAAATATAAGGCATTATACCTAATGCAAAAATTGAAGCACGGCTTAAAGCACCACCAGAGAACATATTGAACATACCCACAATACCATTTGATGATGCTTGTGTTAGTAAATCCGATAACGCTTTAGTATCAATACCAGGAACCGGGATGTAAGAACCTAAACGAAAAACAATTAGCGCCAATAGCACAAACATTAATCGTTTTTGCAACTCCCCACTACCACCACGTGTACTTTGAAAATCTAATCCTGGTTGCTTTGCCATTTTTCTACTTATTCCTCAATTTTTCCGCCAGCAGCTTCAATTGCAGCTTTTGCACCTTTAGTTACTCGAATACCACGAACTGTTACTGGTTTTGTTACTTCGCCAGATAACATAATCTTCGCATATTCAATTTGTGAATTAATCACATTAGCAACTTTCAAGCTATTCAGGTCAACAATTTCACCTTCGACTTTCATTAAATCAGAAAGACGAACTTGTGCCGTAACTTGTGCCTTACGTGAGGTAAAACCAAATTTAGGTAAACGACGATATAAAGGCATTTGACCACCTTCAAAGCCGCGACGCACGCCACCACCTGAACGAGATTTTTGACCTTTAATACCACGAGTACCAGTTTTACCTAAACCAGAACCGATTCCTCGGCCTAAACGTTTAGATGCATGCTTTGAACCTTCAGCAGGAGATAAAGTATTTAAACGCATTACTATTACTCCTCCACTTTAACCATGTAATAAACTTGGTTCACCATACCTCGAATTGCAGGAGTATCCTCACGTTCAACAGTATGACCAATACGGCGCAATCCTAAACCAACTAACGTTGCTTTATGCTTCGGTAGACGACCAATAGAACTACGCGTTTGTGTAATTTTAATTGTTTTTGCCATGGCTAATTACCCCAAAATTTCTTCGACGGTTTTACCACGCTTAGCAGCAACCATTTCTGGTGATTTCATATTTTCTAAGCCATCAATCGTTGCACGAACCACATTAATTGGGTTAGTAGAACCATATGCTTTAGCTAGAACGTTACGAACTCCAGCAACTTCTAAAACGGCACGCATTGCACCACCGGCAATAATACCAGTACCTTCTGATGCTGGTTGCATATAAACACGAGAACCTGTATGAGCACCTTTAACTGGATGCTGTAAAGTATCATTGTTTAAAGCAACATTAATCATATTACGACGTGCTTTTTCCATTGCTTTTTGGATTGCTGCTGGCACTTCACGTGCCTTACCATATCCAAAACCTACGCGGCCATTACCGTCACCAACAACTGTTAGTGCAGAAAAACTAAAAATACGACCACCTTTTACGGTTTTAGAAACTCGGTTAACTGCGATTAGTTTTTCCTGCAGTTCACCAGCTTGTTTTTCGATGTTTGACATCTTTAACTCCTACCTTAGAACTGTAGGCCAGCTTCGCGAGCAGCATCTGCTAGCGCCTGAACTCGACCATGATATTGGAAACCTGAACGATCAAAAGAAACTTCTTTTATATCCTTCGCTAATGCACGCTCTGCAATTACTTTACCAACTGCTGCTGCTGCATCTTTGTTTCCGGTGTATTTTAAACTTTCTCTGATAGCTTTTTCTAAAGTAGAAGCAGCTGCCAGTACTTCTGATCCGTTTGGTGCGATAATCTGCGCATAAATATGACGCGGAGTGCGATGAACCACCAAGCGAGTTGCAAGTAGTTCATGCATCTTGCGACGCGCTTTAGTTGCACGACGGATACGAGCTGATTTCTTATCCATAGTGTTACCTTACTTTTTCTTAGCTTCTTTAGTACGCACAACTTCATCTGCGTAACGAACACCTTTACCTTTATAAGGCTCAGGACGACGATAAGCACGGATATCTGCTGCAACTTGTCCAATTAACTGTTTATCAGCACTTTTCAGAACGATCTCAGTTTGAGAAGGACATTCAGCGGTTACACCTGCAGGTAGCTGATGCTCAATTGGATGAGAATATCCAAGAGATAAACCAATTTCACTACCTTTAACTTGTGCACGATAACCGACACCAACTAGCTGAAGTTTTTTAGTAAAACCTTCAGTAACACCAATAACCATTGCATTAATTAACGCCCGAGCGGTACCTGCTTGAGCCCAAGCATTAGCAAAACCATCTCGAGGGGCAAATTTAATTTGTCCTTCTTCTTGATTAATAACAACAGCATTATTTATTGTACGAGTTAACTCGCCATTTTTACCTTTAATCGTAATTACCTGACCATTGAGTTTTACCTCTACGCCAGCAGGAATAACGACAGGTGCTTTTGCAACACGAGACATTTTTTTCTCCCTTACGCTACGTAGCAGATAATTTCACCACCAAGACCTGCTTGGCGTGCTGCTCGATCAGTCATAACACCTTTAGAAGTAGAAACAACTGCGATACCTAGTCCAGCCATAACTTTTGGCAATTCATCTTTACGCTTATAAATACGTAAACCTGGACGACTAACACGTTTAATGCTCTCTACAACAGCTTTACCTTGGAAATACTTAAGTGTAATTTCCAGTTCCGGCTTAGTGTCACCAACAATTTTATAGTCCCCGATGTAACCTTCTTCTTTTAGCACATTGGCAATTGCCACTTTTAGCTTAGAGGAAGGCATGGTGACTGCAACTTTATTCGCAGCTTGACCGTTACGAATACGGGTCAACATATCTGCTATAGGATCTTGCATGCTCATCTATAACACTCCCCTGATTACCAACTTGCCTTTTTAAGACCAGGAATCTCACCACGCATGGCTGACTCACGAACCTTAATACGGCTTAAACCAAACTTACGAAGGACGCCATGAGGACGACCTGTTTGACGACAACGACGACGTTGACGTGATGGACTAGAATCACGAGGAAGCGTTTGCAATTTAAGCACTGCATTCCAACGATCTTCATCTGATGCATTAAGATCAGAGATAATCGCTTTTAATTCTTGACGCTTTGCAAAATATTTTTCTGCTAGCTTAACGCGTTTCTTATCGCGTTCAATCATTGATTGTTTAGCCATTATACCCTACCTTACTTACGAAATGGGAAGTTAAAGGCAGATAATAAAGCTCGGCCTTCTTCATTTGATTGTGCACTTGTTGTGATAGTAATATCTAAACCACGAACACGATCAACTTTATCATAATCGATTTCAGGGAAAACGATTTGCTCACGAACACCCATGCTATAATTACCACGACCATCAAAAGATTTTGCGCTTAGACCACGAAAATCTCGGGTGCGAGGAAGGGCAATATAAACTAGACGTTCAAAAAACTCCCACATACGTTCGCCACGTAAAGTGACTTTACAACCAATAGGATACCCTTGACGGATTTTAAAACCAGCAACTGATTTGCGTGCTTTAGTGACTAGTGGTTTTTGACCACTGATTGCAGCTAAATCTGCAACAGCATTATCTAATAATTTCTTATCAGTAATTGCTTCACCCACACCCATATTCAAGGTGATCTTTTCGATCCGAGGGACTTGCATGACAGATTTGTAGCCAAACTGTTCTTGCAGCTTATTTACTACCTGTGTTTTGTAGTAATCATGCAGTTTCGCCATCGTACACTCCAAATTACTTAATTGATTAACTTATTAGTAGACTTATAAAAACGGACTTTTTTACCGTCTTCAAAACGAAAGCCTACACGATCTGCTTTGTCTGTTTCAGGATTATAAATTGCCACATTAGAAACATTAATTGCTGCCTCTTTCTCAACAATTCCACCTTCTTGATTCAGTGCCGGTACAGGTTTTTGGTGTTTTTTCACCAAGTTAATACCCTCAACAATCACTTTACCAGTAGACAAAACGCTTTTCACTTTACCGCGCTTACCTTTATCTTTACCAGTTAACACGATAACTTCATCATCTCGACGGATTTTCGCTGCCATTTCCCGCTCCTTAAAGTACTTCTGGTGCTAATGAAATGATCTTCATAAACTTCTCTGAACGAAGTTCACGAGTGACCGGTCCAAAAATACGCGTACCAATCGGTTGCTCACTGTTATTATTTAAAATAACACAAGCATTACGATCGAAACGAATGACAGAACCATCAGGGCGACGAACACCTTTTCTAGTTCGCACGACAACAGCTTTAAGAACATCACCTTTTTTAACTTTACCACGTGGAATTGCTTCTTTAATGGTAACTTTGATGATATCACCTACCGCTGCATAACGACGGTGCGATCCACCGAGAACCTTGATACACATTACGCTACGTGCGCCAGAATTATCAGCAACATCGAGCCTAGTCTGTTCTTGGATCATTTTAATGCTCCGTTTAAATAAATTATTGTCTAATCTACCTTCATCCACCTCAACAACCATGGATAAGAATAGACAACCAAAAAACCACATATATGTGAGGGCACATAGTATAACACCACTCAAATAAAATGGATAGCATAAAATAAACGGCTACGATTAGCCGCTTATTATATTATGTTCGGTTTTTAATCAAATAGATTAAATCACCGCTTTTTCTACGATTCGAACAAGAGTCCAAGATTTCGTTTTTGATAACGGACGACACTCTTTAATTTCTACAGTATCCCCAATACCACACTCGTTGTTTTCATCATGTACATGCAATTTAGTCGTACGTTTTATGAACTTACCATATAACGGATGCTTCACTTTACGTTCAATAGCCACAGTAATGGATTTATCCATTTTGTCGCTAATAACACGACCTTGCTGAGTACGAATTTTTACTTCAGTAGTCATATTACGCACCCGCCTTCTCAGTTATTAATGTCTTAACACGTGCAACATTACGACGCACTTGCTTTAACATATGAGTCTGTGTCAACTGACCTCCAGCTAATTGCATACGTAAGTTAAATTGCTCACGTAATAAATTAAGAAGTTCAGTATTTAACTCTTCAACGCTTTTTTCGCGTAGCTCTTTTGCTTTCATTTACATCACCGTCTTAATTACAAAGGTGGTTTTAATTGGCAGTTTTGCAGCTGCCAACGCAAATGCTTCACGAGCAACTTCTTCCGGTACTCCGTCCATCTCATAAAGGACTTTACCTGGTTGAATCTGAGCAACCCAGTATTCAACGTTACCCTTACCTTTACCCATACGCACTTCAAGTGGCTTTTCAGTAATTGGCTTATCAGGGAAAACTCGAATCCAGATTTTACCTTGACGCTTAACTGCACGAGTCATTGCACGACGTGCTGCTTCGATCTGGCGCGCAGTCAAACGACCACGACCCACAGCCTTAAGACCGAATGTACCGAAACTAACGTCAGTACTCACAGCAAGACCACGATTGCGGCCCTTGTGCACTTTACGGAATTTTGTACGCTTTGGTTGTAACATCAGCGACGCTCCTTATTGTTTTCGGCCTTTGCGCTGCTTTTTCGGTTGAGCAGCAGGTTGTTTTTCTGCTTGTTCAACGGCAGCCATACCACCAAGGATCTCACCTTTGAAGATCCACACTTTAACACCAATAATACCATAGGTAGTTAATGCTTCAGATAAACCATAGTCAATATCAGCTCGTAATGTATGTAAAGGTACTCGACCTTCACGATACCATTCGCTACGAGCAATTTCAGCGCCGCCTAAACGACCACTTACTTCAACTTTGATACCTTTAGCACCTGCTTTCATTGCATTTTGAACCGCTCGTTTCATAGCACGACGGAACATAACACGGCGTTCAAGCTGAGAAGTGATGCTATCTGCAACTAATTTAGCATCTAGTTCAGGTTTACGAACTTCAGCAATATTAATTTGCACTGCAACATCACGTTTTTCTCTTTTGTCTTTGTATTTATTGACAATAGAAGCTACGGCATTACGTAATTTTTCAACGTCCTCACCTTTTTTACCAATCACAATACCCGGACGAGCAGTATGAATAGTAATGCGAACGTTAGTTTCTGCTGAACGATCGATCACAATTTTAGAAATTGATGCTTGAGCTAATTCTTTATTCAAGAACTCACGCACCCTAAAATCACTTTCTAAATTATCAGCGAATGTCTTTGTACCCGAATACCATGTAGATGTCCAAGGCTTAACAATGCCTAGTCGGATACCATTTGGATTTACTTTTTGACCCATTGCTATTCTCCAGCCTAGCGATCTGAGACGATCACGGTAATGTGACTCGTACGCTTCAAAATGCGATCTGCACGACCTTTCGCACGAGGCATAATGCGCTTCATGGTTGGGCCTTCGTCTACGAAAATTTTCGCAACTTTTAGATCATCAATATCAGCACCATCGTTATGCTCTGCATTAGCAATAGCAGACTCTAATACTTTTTTAACAAGTACAGCCGCTTTTTTATTGGTGTATGTTAAAATATCAAGTGCCTGAGACACATTTTTACCGCGAACTAGATCTGCAACTAAGCGAACTTTTTGTGCAGAAGAACGAGCGTGGCGGTACTTTGCAATTGTTTCCATCTCTTTCTCCTACTTATTTCTTCTTAGCTTTCTTATCCGCCGCGTGGCCGCGATAAGTACGAGTCGGCGCGAATTCACCCAATTTATGCCCAACCATTTCATCGGAAACATAAACTGGAACGTGCTGACGACCATTATGGACAGCGATGGTCAAGCCGATCATATTAGGAAAGATCGTTGAACGACGGGACCAAGTACGAATTGGTTTCTTGTCCCCGCTTTCCACCGCTTTCTCTACCTTCTTCAGCAAGTGTAGGTCAATAAAAGGACCCTTCTTGAGAGAACGTGGCATAGCTAATCCTCTATATTAATTATTTCTTATTGCGACGGCGAACAATATACTTATCAGTACGTTTGTTGCTACGCGTTTTCAATCCTTTGGCTTTTTGACCCCATGGAGACACAGGATGTTTACCAAAGTTACGACCTTCACCACCACCATGTGGATGGTCTACCGGGTTCATTGCTGTTCCACGAACAGTAGGACGAACACCACGCCAACGCGTCGCACCCGCTTTACCTAATACGCGAAGCATATGCTCTGAATTACCTACTTCACCGATAGTAGCACGGCAATCAGATAATACTTTACGCATTTCACCTGAACGCAAACGTAATGTTACATAAGCACCATCACGTGCAACGATTTGAACATAACTACCAGCAGAGCGAGCAAGTTGTCCGCCTTTACCTGGTTTCATTTCAATATTATGTACGGTAGAACCGACTGGAATATTGCGCATTGGTAAACAGTTACCTGTTTTAATTGATGCATCAACACCAGATTGGATCTGATCACCTGCTTTTAAGCCTTTAGGCGCTAAAATATAACGACGCTCACCGTCTTTATATAAAATTAATGCAATATTTGCACTACGGTTTGGATCATATTCCAAACGCTCAACAACCGCTGGAATACCATCTTTATTTCGCTTAAAGTCAACAATACGGTAATGCTGTTTATGACCACCGCCGATATGACGAGTAGTGATTCGACCATTATTATTGCGACCACCAGTTTTGCTTTTTGAATCAAGCAATGGTGCATAAGGTTTACCTTTATGCAACTCTGGGTTAACCACCTTAACAACGTGGCGACGACCCGGAGATGTAGGTTTACATTTAACAACTGCCATTGTTCTTACTCCTCCGAATTACTCAGCGACGCCAGTAAGGTCTAAATTTTGACCTTCTGCTAAAGTTACGTAAGCTTTTTTCCAGTCGCTACGGCGACCGATTTGTTGACCACGACGCTTAACTTTGCCTTTAACAACAAGTGTATTAACGTCATCTACTTTAACTTCAAATAGTTGTTCAACTGCGGCTTTAATCTCTCTCTTAGTAGCATCTTTAGCAACTTTTAATACTAATGTATTTGTTTTTTCCATTGAAATGGATGCTTTTTCAGAAACATGTGGTGCTCGCAGGACTTTAAGCAGACGCTCTTCACGAATCATGCTAACATCTCCTCTACTTGTTTAACGGCATCAACAGTGATAACTACTTTGTCAAATGCAATCAAACTAACTGGATCAATACCTGCCACATCACGCACATCAACTTTATATAAGTTACGTGCTGCTAAGAAAAGATTTTCATCAACTTCAGATGTGATGATAAGAACATCATTAAGATTCATATCATTTAATTTCTGAATTAATAATTTAGTCTTAGGTGCTTCAACAGTAAATGTTTCAACTACAATTAAACGTTCTTGACGCACTAATTCAGAGAAAATACTCTTTAATGCACCACGATACATTTTACGGTTAACTTTTTGGCTATGATCTTGTGGTTTTGCTGCAAATGTTACACCACCACTACGCCAGATTGGGCTCTTAATAGAACCTGAACGAGCACGACCGGTACCTTTTTGACGCCATGGTTTTTTACCTGAACCAGCGATTTCTGCACGAGTTTTTTGTGCGCGAGAACCCTGACGAGCAGCAGATGCATAAGCAACAACTACTTGATGAACTAACGCTTCATTAAACTCACGTCCGAAGGTAGTTTCGGAAACAGAAAGCGCTTTCGCGTCTTTTACTACTAATTCCATCTCTATCTCCTCGACGTTAAGCCTTGATTGCCGGTTTAACAATTACGTCACTATTGATTGCACCTGGTACTGCACCTTTAATTAATAAAAGGTTACGTTCTGCATCAACACGTACAATATCTAAGTTTTGAACAGTTACACGTTCATTACCTAGGTGACCTGCCATTTTACGACCTTTGAACACTTTACCTGGGGTTTGGTTTTGACCGATAGAACCATGACCACGATGTGCCAAAGAGTTACCATGTGTTGCATCTTGAGTGCGGAAATTCCAGCGCTTAGTAACGCCAGCAAAACCTTTACCTTTAGATGTCCCAGTAACATCAACTTTTTTAACGTCAGTGAAAATATCAACGTTAATACTTTGACCTACATTAAATTCGCCTTGTTCAAAACGAAATTCCCATAGACCACGACCAGCTTCAACGCCAGCCTTAGCGAAATGACCTGCTTCAGGTTTATTTACTCGACTTGCTTTTTTGCTACCAGTGGTAACCTGAATAGCTTGATAACCATCATTTTCAAGTGTTTTAACTTGAGTAACGCGGTTACTTTGAACTTCAACTACGGTGACAGGAATAGAAACACCTTCTTCAGTGAAGATTCGTGTCATTCCTACTTTACGACCGATTAAACCAATCATTGTTTCGACCTCTCAATCATACAGCCTAGGATTAACCTAAACTGATCTGCACATCAACACCGGCAGCAAGATCTAGGCGCATTAAAGCATCAACTGTTTTTTCAGTTGGCTCAACAATATCAACTAGACGTTTATGAGTGCGAATTTCATATTGATCGCGCGCATCTTTATTCACGTGCGGAGAAATCAATACAGTAAAACGCTCTTTGCGTGTCGGTAATGGAATAGGACCACGAACCTGCGCACCTGTGCGCTTCGCAGTTTCTACAATTTCAGCAGTTGATTGATCAATCAAACGATGATCAAACGCTTTTAACCGGATACGGATTCTTTGGTTCGACATGAGACCAGAGCTCCACTATTTAAAAGTTATAACAAAAGACTACTCCTCTTACCCTGTTTCGATTGACAGGAGAGTGTAATCCGTTCTTTTCGTAACTCCCATATCGGAAGTATTGTTGATATAATTCAATAATTTTACATATTAATTATACCGTTGTATGCATTTACCACTGATAAGTCAGTAAGTAAAGTGCTAATAATTATACGTAAATAAACAACTAATGCAAGGAATAATTATTAATAAATGACTTGTTTAATAAATAATAAAATTTTTATCGCACACTTTTTTGATTAGATTTGACGCTATTAAATAGCGTCTTATTTGTTAATAAAATAATAATGAGGTAGTAAGTCACTACAAAGTGACTTACTAATGATCTTCTTTGGCATGGTTAAGAGTATATCTTGGAATCTCAACCTCTAAATCTTCGTTTGTAACACGCGCTTGGCAGCTTAGGCGGCTATGAGGTTCAACACCCCAAGCTTTATCTAGCATGTCATCTTCTTGCTCATCACTTTCGCCTAGAGAATCAAATCCTTTGCGAACAATACAGTGGCATGTAGAACAAGCACATGACATTTCGCAAGCATGCTCAATTTCAATATCATTGCGCAATGCTACTTCTAAAATAGATTCACCTTCTTCGGCTTCAACAGTTTTGCCTTCAGGACAAAGATCAGCATTAGGTAAAAATGTAATTTTTGGCATAATAATCTCGTTAGTTAAATATCATCGACGCTATGACCAGTTAAAGCATGACGAATTGACCTATCCATTCGCTTAGCTGCAAAATTTTGTGTTACTTTATCAACAATTTTAATTTGTTTCTCAATTGCATAACTGTCATTTGACTCACTTACAGCTTGTAATTGATGCTTAGCAACTAAAATATGGTTTAATTCACTTTCATTTAATAAGTCAGCATCTTTATCTAAGGCACTTTGTAAGCTTTCAAGCACTCTAGCAGCCTCAACTTTTTGTTCGGCAAGCATTCGAATCTGTTTATCTTGCTCTGCGTAACTGATTGAATCTTGAATCATATTGGCAATTTCATTATCAGTTAGTCCATATGAAGGTTTTACTTCAATAGCAGCTTCAATACCCGTTGATTTTTCCATTGCTGTTACGCTTAATAAACCATCAGCATCAACTTGGAAAGTCACCTTAATGTGTGCGCCACCAGCTGGCATCGGTGGAATACCTTGCAGAGTAAAACGAGCCAAAGATCGACAATCAGCAACACTTTCACGTTCTCCTTGTAAAACATGAACCATCATCGCAGTTTGGCCATCTTTAAAAGTGGTAAACTCTTGAGCTCTTGCACACGGAATTGTACTATTACGTGGAATAATTTTTTCGACCAATTCACCCATGATCTCAATGCCTAACGACAATGGGATAACATCAAGCAATAACATATCAGAATCGGGTTTATTGCCAACCAAAATATCGGCCTGAATAGCTGCACCGATAGCAACTACTTTATCAGGATCGATAGATATTAAGGGATTAGTTTTAAAATAATGCCCTACTAATTCTCGCACTAATGGCACACGAGTAGATCCACCAACCATAACAATTTCAACTACTTCATCCACATTAACTTCGGCATCTTTTAACGCACGGCGACAAACAGCCAAAGTACGTTTAACCAATGGTTCAATTAATTGTTGAAATTGCTGGCGAGTAATAGTCAAGGATTGATTATGAAGAGAAAATACAGCCGAGTCTTGTTCACTTAGTAAAATCTTTATTTTAGTAGCTTGGTTGCTGATTTTTTGATTAATATAAGGGTCTATATTATTAGTTAATCCTAATTTCTCTTTTATATAGTCAGCAAGTAACCGATCAAAATCATCACCGCCAAGAGCTGAATCACCACCTGTTGCTAGAACTTCAAAAACACCTTTATTTAATCGTAAAATAGAAATATCAAAAGTACCACCACCTAAATCATAAACAGCAATTATACCTTCCTTTCCTGAATCTAAGCCGTACGCAATTGCAGCTGCTGTAGGTTCATTAAGTAGGCGCAATACATGCAAACCGGCTAATTTTGCCGCATCTTTTGTTGCTTGCCGTTGTGCCTCATCAAAATAAGCCGGCACAGTAATAACCGTGCCATCAATTTCACCTTGCAAGCTCTCTTTTGCTCGCTCAGTTAACGCTATCAAAATTTCTGATGAAACTTGTATTGGATTTACTTGCTCATTAGGCAAATTTAATAAAGGAACCCCATTTTCAGTTTGTGAAAAAGTATATGGAAATTGTGATGAATCTATATCAGATAAACTTCGCCCCATTAATCGCTTAATAGAGCTAACTGTATTTTGCGGATCATTCACAGCATTTTCTTTGGCATTTGTCCCAATCGTGATAACAGAGTTATCATCATGATCGACGCCATAATGCACAACGGATGGCAATAGCGGATTACCTTCTAGATCAGGCAATACCTCTGCTTGTCCGCTTCGTACTGTTGCTACTAATGAGTTAGTTGTACCAAGATCAATTCCCACAGCAAGGCGGCGCTGATGTGGTAGTGGAGTTTGTCCTGGTTCGCTGATCTGTAATAATACCATTTAATCTATCTCTATCGATACGTTACTTATCTTAAATTATAAATCAAATTGCTTTTCTTGTAACTTTTCGATTTGTTCAATCAATCTGGCAAAATAGCGAATTTTATAGATCTGATTAAGTGCTTTTGACCACTCTTGATTAGCAATAAATTGTAATAATTCGTTATAGACTATCTTTTGACGAGCAACAATGTCCGCATAAAAATCATCTAATAATTCAAAATTATCTTTACTTTCGATATCATCAAGTCTTTCACGTAAAACAAATTGCTCCATTAAAAAATCAGTATCATGAATAATACTTTGTTCAGTTGCTACATCAAAACCTTGTAGAGATAAAAAATACTCAGCGGCTTTAATAGGATTTTTTAACGTATGATAACCATCATTAATGATTGCTGACTTTTGAACAATTGCCACTTTATCAATATCATTTACAACAGCAAAGTTATCTGGGTGATATTGCTTTTGCAATTGCTGATAATGAGTTGTTAGCTGAGTAACATCAACCGGCAATTGAACTGGCAAACTAAATAGCTCGAAGTAATTAACCATAATTATTGTGTCCAATTACACATTAAAGCTTTCGCCACAACCACATTCGTTCTTCGTATTAGGATTATTAAACTTGAAACCTTCATTTAATCCTTCTTTAACAAAATCAAGTTCAGTACCATCAATATAAACTAAACTTTTTTTATCCACGATAACTTTGACATGTTTATCTTCAAAAACACTATCATCATCATTAATCACATCGGCAAACTCTAAAACGTAAGCCATGCCAGAGCAACCCGATGTTTTAACACCTAATCGTAACCCAATGCCCTTTCCACGATTAGCCAAAAAAGCTTGAACACGATCAGCTGCGCTATTAGTCAATGTGATTGCCATTAACGTTGTCCTTTTTTGGTTTTATAATCATCAATAGCAGCTTTAATTGCATCTTCCGCTAGAATTGAGCAGTGAATTTTAACCGGAGGTAAAGCAAGTTCTTTAGCAATATCCGTATTTTTAATAGCTTTTGCTTCGTCTAATGATTTACCTTTTATCCATTCTGTAACCAAAGAACTCGATGCAATCGCACTACCACAACCATAAGTTTTAAACTTAGCATCTTCAATAATACCGTTATCATTCACTTTGATTTGTAGACGCATCACATCACCACACGCTGGTGCACCAACCATACCACTACCAACATTAGGATCATTTTGATCAAACGAACCAACATTACGTGGGTTTTCATAATGATCAACGACTTTTTCACTATATGCCATAATTTACTCCCAATTTTAATGTGCTGACCATTTAATCTTTGTTAAATCAACGCCATCTTTAAACATTTCCCAGAGCGGCGATAAATCTCTTAATTTTCCGATAGATTGTTTAATTAATTTAATAACATAATCAATCTCTTCTTCCGTTGTGAAACGACCAAGAGAAAAACGAATTGAACTATGAGCAAGCTCATCATTAAGCCCTAATGCTCGTAATACATAAGACGGCTCTAAGCTAGCAGATGTGCATGCAGAACCAGATGAAACAGCTAAATCTTTTAAAGCCATCATCAACGATTCACCTTCAATGTAAGCAAAACTCACATTCAGGATATTTGGCACACTGTGCTCCAAAGAACCATTTAAATAAACCTCTTCAATGTCTTTTAAGCCATTCCATAAACGATTCTTTAAGGCTAATAAACGAGGCATTTCAGTTGCCATCTCTTGTTTAGCTATATGATATGCTTCCCCCATACCCACAATTTGATGCACAGGTAAAGTACCAGAGCGCATACCTCGTTCATGACCACCACCATGCATTTGCGCTTCAATACGTACACGTGGTTTACGTCTTACATAAAGTCCGCCAATACCTTTTGGCCCATAAATCTTATGGCCTGAAAATGACATTAAATCAACTTGTAAATTAGCTACATCAATTGGTAATTTACCAACAGACTGAGTTGCATCAACATGAAAAACAATGCCTCTTTCACGGCACATCTCACCAATTTTTTCGATGTCTTGTATTACACCCGTTTCATTATTGACATGCATAATTGATACAACTGTTGTATCACTACGCATAGCCGTTGCAAGTTTATCAAGATCAAGAATCCCATCGGATTCTGGCGTTAAATAAGTCACTTCATAACCTTCTCGCTCAAGTTGGCGACAAGTATCAAGCACGGCCTTGTGCTCCGTTTTACAAGTAATAATATGCTTACCTTTGGCTTGATTAAAATGAGCAGCACCTTTGATTGCTAAATTATCTGCTTCAGTTGCCCCTGAAGTAAAAACAATTTCGCGTGAATCAGCACCAATAAGATCGGCAATTTGATTACGGGCAATATCAACAGCTTCTTCAGCTTGCCAGCCAAATTTATGGGAACGAGATGCTGGATTACCGAATATACCGTCTGGCGTTAAATACTGCATCATTTTTTCAGCAACTCTAGGATCTACAGGCGTTGTTGCTGCATAATCCATATAAATAGGTAGTTTCATTAATTACTCCCAATGAAAAATTCTGTATTCTATTTTATTAATTAATTTGAACGTGTTGTATATTACTTTGTCGGTTAGCTACTTCTTTCACTTCTTCATTATTGACTAACTCGCTTAACGTAATACTTGTTAAAAAATCTTCAATTCGTTCACTTAAATCATTCCAAAGTGTGTGTGTTAGGCATCTAACACCACCTTGACATCCGTCTTTGCCATGGCATTTTGTCGCATGCACTGTTTCATCAACAGCTTTAACAATTGCACTAATTGCAATTTGATCCATACTACGACTAAGTATATAACCACCACCTGGACCTCTAACACTCTGCACCAAACCATTTTTACGTAAACGAGCGAACAGTTGTTCAAGGTAAGAAAGCGATATTTCTTGACGTTCTGAAATATCAGCAAGTGATACAGGACCTGAATCAGAATGCAACGCAACATCCAGCATTGCAGTTACCGCATATCGCCCTTTTGATGTCAACTTCATTAATTATTCCCCTCAACATGATAAAGTACATTTTATATAACCTTTTAATTTAGTCAAGTATTTAGTTGAGTATTTTAGTAGGAATTAAATAACCAGTTTTTCATCAATATCGACGGATTATACAATAATATGCTAATCTATAAGTCATTTTGACGTGGGAGTTAAAAGAATGAAAATGGTATTACGTTATTTTTTTATAGTGGGACTAATTCTTTCTAAGAATGCTATTGCAAGCAATTCTCAACAAGATTTAAGAGCAAACTATCAAAAATGGCTTAATTCTTATCAATCATTAAGCCTCGGTGAACAAAAAACATTACTTAATTCGTTAAAGGATTACCCACTTTATCCCTATGCAGCTACTCAGTTTTATAAAAAAAATATCACAACTGTCTCGACGGATATGGTAAATGACTTTGTCAATCAATACAATGATTTTCCTTTAACTGCTGTATTAATTCAGTCTTACTTAGCAGAATTAACTAATCGTCAAGATTGGAATGCAATTGTTTCTTTTACCAAAGATACTTCAATTGCATCCAATTGCCGCTATCAATATGCTTTATTACAACAAGGTAATAATAATGAATCTGTGTTAAATAATATTGAATCAATATGGTTAACAGGAAGAGAGCTCCCTGCAACATGTGATCCTTTACTTGATGCATGGGCAAAAGCAGGAAAACGAACAGCTAACTCTATACTTTTACGTATTGAATTAGCTATTGAATCTAATAACCTTAAATTAGCACGTTATCTAACAAATTTACTGGATGAAGATTATAAAACTATAAAAAGCAATTTACTTGGCTTATTTGATAATCCTCGAAAATTACAAGATTTCGCTAAAAACATTAAAGCAAGTACTTTTACTAAAAAAGTAGTATTAGCTTTTTTTCCTCGTTTAGTAAGAATCGATACGAATTTTGCTGAAAAATTATTACCTCAATTAGTGAAACAACAAAAATTAAATAAAGCTGAACACATTCAATTACAAAAAAGTTTAGCTAACAGTTACTTTAATGATTCGGCAACAGATAAACAAATAAAATGGCGTGATAATTATATTGCTAAATATCATGACACAGCATTAGTTGAAAAACGCATTCGCCTTGCTATTGATGCCAATGACTATACTGGCATTGCCTATTGGTTAACACAATTAAAACCCGAAGATCAATTAAAAGAAGATTGGCAATATTGGCAAGCTAGAGTTTTGTTAAAGAATAATAAGAAAAATGAAGCAAACGCAGTTCTAAAAAAATTATCAGCCAATCGTGGGTTTTATGGCATGGTCAGTGCTCAAATGCTTAATCAACCTTATATTCTTAATAATGAATCAAAAACGCTTACACAATCAGAAATTTCAACATTAAAAAATAAGTATGATAATCAAACAATTATAAAAAGAATCAGTGAGTTACGCTACTGGAAAATGTTATCTGAATCAAGTCGTGAATGGCAATACTTCTTGAACAACAAAGTAAATAATGATGAATATCTTCCTTTAGCTCAATATGCCTATATAAGAGGTTGGGGAGATCTCAGCATTCAGGCAACCATATTAGGTAAGCTTTGGAATAACTGGTCAGAGCGTTTACCACTTATGTATAAAGATATATATAATGAAGCATTAAAAAATAAAAGCATTACGCTTTCTTATGCTTTAGCAATATCTCGCCAAGAAAGCGCTCTTGATACGACTATCCAATCTTCTGCTGGGGCAAGTGGTTTAATGCAATTAATGCCTGCTACAGCAAAAGAAACTGCCAAAAAAGTTAGTACTATCGCTTATTACTCATCCAATCAATTATTTGAACCGGCTACAAACATTCAATTAGGAACATATTATCTCAATAATGTTTATGAACAAAATGATAATAATCGTATATTAGCATCAGCTGCTTATAATGCTGGACCAAGTCGAGTCAAACGTTGGCTCAAAAATAGTAATGGAAAACTTGATGCTGTTGCCTTTATAGACAGTATTCCATTTACTGAAACAAGGAACTATGTCAAAAATGTATTAGTTTACGATTATATTTATAAAATCATTTTAGACCAACCAAAAAGCAATATTCTTACAATAAACGAAATTAACAGACAATATTAATGGTGATCATAATGAAAACTAATGAATGGGAACAAACAGTTAAAATATTACACCAAGCGTTTAACGATGGGTATTCTCTTGATATATTGAAATTATTAATGACAGCCGATGAACGCGATGCATTATTTACGCGAGTTAAAATTATCCATTTATTACTGGATGGTTCTATCAATCAAAGACAACTAAAAGATGAATTAGGAATCGGTATTGCTACTGTCACACGCGGCTCAAATAGTTTAAAAGAAGTAACACCTGAATTTAAAGCATGGTTAGAAAAAACATTATTAAATTAGCTATCAGCTTATTAAACAATATTTATCCACGACATTATTTATAAATAAAAAAGATTAGGTTTTACTACGGATGATTACCTTAGAATAACTTCATTTTCTGTTGCAATAGGCACACAATAATCACATTCAATACATTGGATATCTTTTGCAGATTCAACCGTATTTCTATCACGATTATGATGAATTTCGATTAAACAACCAGAACGTAAATATACTTTTAAAGCTGGCATAGCAGCTAAATGAACTTGTGAAACAAAGTCTTCAAAATTATCCGGTGTACCAATATATTTAAAACAAAGATACAAACCACCTTCGCTAACAACTTGTTCAATATATTCTAGGTGATTATTTTGTTCTAACGCAATAGTATAAAGCTGTTCTTGTTCATTAGCATTATCTTTACTTTTTAAAATTCGATTAAAAGCATAAATTTTATCAGGTAAAAGCTCATTTTTATGAGTATAACGAGAAAAATAGTTTTGAAAGAATTGAACCCTTAATTTATGTTTTTCATCTAATAATTTACTTAAATTACAGTTATTTTTATAGGAAATACCCCAAAAGGTTTGTTTTGGCATATTAACGAATGTAGGTTCTGGTAATGTAAGCTTATTTTTATTTAATTCAATTGCGGGAGTTAAACCTGTAGGATCCCAAAATTCAGCGCGTCTGTAACTAGCAGGCGTTTGATTAAACTGTTTTTTAAAAGATCGCGTAAACGTCTGCTGTGAATCAAAACGATATTGCATAGCAATATCTAGAATCGGTTTGCTTGTCATTCTTAAAGAGAGCGCAGCATAAGTTAGGCGTCGATGACGAATATAAGTACCAAGCACTTGACCAGTTACCTGCTTAAACATGCGCTGCAAATGCCATTTTGAATAACCTGACTTTTGTGCAACATGATCAATAGATAATGGTTGCTCCAGATTTTTTTCAATCCAAACGATAAGATCTGAAATGATGCTAACTTGATTCATAAAACCCCATCATAAAATGAACTGGCGAATGTCATGCGATTATGACTTAATCCTAGCAATAAGCAAGGCTTAAATAAAATTTATTTAATCATTCTTAACAAAAAGAATGCGTTCCAGCTTGGTGTTCTGTAATATCTTTTACCCCTGCAAGTTCAGGAAATGCGGCTAATAGCTGTTTTTCAATTCCTTCTTTCAAGGTGTAATCAACCATTGAACAACCATTACACCCGCCACCAAATTGCAAAACAACATAATTATCCTCGGTTAATTCAATCAAACTAACATATCCACCATGACTAGCTAACTGAGGGTTAACTTGAGCTTGAATAGCATAGTTAACTCGTTCAATTAACGGCGCATCATCAGCTACCTTTTTCATTTTAGAATTGGGGGCTTTTAATGTTAGTTGAGAACCTAATTCATCCGTCACATAATCAATCACTGTTTCTTCTAAAAATGGTGCACTAATTTCATCAATATATACTGAAAAACCTTCAAATTTTTCTTCTATGTCATTGTCCTCTATAGTATCAATTGGACAATAAGAAACGCCACACTCAGCACTTGGCGTGCCGGGGTTAATAACAAACACACGAATTTGTGTTCCATCTGATTGATTAACAAGTAACTTTCTAAAATGCTGTTGAGCTGACTCAGAAATAGTAATAATAGACATAATCCCTCACTTTAAGACAATTAAATATTTGAAAATCCAAATTGATCTAATAAATAGTTGACTAACTCTCTTGGTTATTATAGGGCTTGTTTGATATTTTACAATAGCGTACGGCATAAGCACATCACTTGAATATTAGATGCACCACAAATTTTTAATTGCTGGCAAATTGCATTAATCGTATTACCTGTTGTAACAATATCATCAATTAGCATGACTGATTTATGTGCAATGTTTTGTCGACAGGTAAAAAGTGTTTCGACATTCTGCATTCGTTCTTTAAGAGATAAATTCTTTTGATCGGGCGTATATTGTTTACGATGTAATAAATAAGGGTAAAAATCCCGATTTAACCATTTAGCAATTGGCTTTGCTAATAATTCAGCCTGGTTATAACCTCGAGACCAATAGCGAATATGATGTAAAGGAACACAAGTTATCAAGTCAGGCTTTTCAAGCCCCATCATTTGCCGTTTTTGATACCATGCTAAAATCATCAATCTGGCTAACGCCAAGGTTAATTCAATTTTATTATAAAACTTTACATGATGTATTAACTTTTTCAATGGATTAACGTATTCAGTGACAGCAATAAGCTCATCCCAATAAGGTTTTCGATCTCGACACCGATAACAAATTTTTGTGGTTAATGAATGAGGCAAACCACATTGATAGCAAACCCGATTAAATTTAGGTAAGTTTTTAACACATTGACTACAGATGCCATGATGAGACAAAAACAAAGGCATATTACACAAAATACAACGCATACAATTCACAACCAATAAATACAATAAGATATTTCAGAATCGAAACAAACTAATTTTTCTATCTGTTTATAAATTTTCTAATAAGCAGGCTTGTTTAAAATATATTTATTAACCTATTGATTACAAAAAAATAAATAACATCTCGATCCATCACACAAAATTCGCGCTTATTTTGCATAAATGTTATTTAAAATAATCAAATATCCGGTATAATCAGCCAACCAATTGGATAAAGGATTTAATATATGGAAAAAATCAAAACATTATTTATTGCTCTGTGTTTTTCTCTACTCTCTTCACTCGCTTTAGCCGACACCAAAGTGCTACTACAAACTAGCATGGGAGATATCGAAATTGAGTTAGATAGTAAACATGCTCCTATTAGCACACAAAACTTCCTTAATTATGTTAATAGCGGGTTCTATGAAAATTTAACTTTTCACCGTGTGATTCCTGGCTTTATGATTCAAGGTGGAGGTGCTGACGATCATCTAAAATTCAAAAATAATAATGCACCAATTAAAAATGAAGCAGATAATGGCTTAAAAAATGTTCGTGGTACAATTGCAATGGCTAGAACCAATGTTATTGATAGTGCAACTAGCCAATTTTACATTAACGTCGTTGATAATAATTTTCTTAACCATAATCCTCCAAAAGACTATGGCTACGCAGTATTTGGTAAAGTTATAAAAGGAATGGATGTTGTTGATAAGATCGTAAATGTCCCAACAAAACGCATTGGACCACATCAAAATGTACCTATTGAGCCAATTTATATCAAAAAAGCACTTGTGATGACAGAATAAGTCACCATTTTTTAATTCATATTTTTATTTATTAAAAGAACTGTCTTAATAAAGAAAGACAGTTCAACTTGAATCTATTTATTTATCTAAGTTTATAATTATCACAGGCGTCTTCTAAACCGAGTGTACAAGCTTGTTTAAAATACTTTCTGGCCAACACTTTATTTTTTTCTACGCCTTGGGCATTATAATATATTGCGCCTAAATTATTTAATGCTTGTGCATTATTTTGAGCAGCAGCTTTCTTATACCAAGATATAGCCATTTCTTTATTTTTCTCGACACCATCACCTTCATCATACATAAGCGCTAAATTATATTGTGCTTCCGATAACCCTTGTTCTGCAGCTTTAGTATACCAATATACGGCTTTCTCATTATCTTCATCAATGCCTTCACCTTCATCATACATAAGCGCTAAATTATATTGTGCTCCTGCTAACCCTTGTTCTGCAGCTTTAGTGTACCAATATACGGCTTTCTCATTATCTTCATCAATGCCTTCACCTTCATCATACATAAGCGCTAAATTATATTGTGCCTCATCTAATCCTTGCTCTGCTGATTTAGTGTACCAATATAGAGCTTGCCCAAGATCTTTTTTGGTACCTCTAGCTTCATCATAAGCAACCGCCAAATTAAATTGAGCTTTCATATCACCTTGTTCAGCTTCCACTTTACAGGCAGAAAAAGCTTTGTCATAATTTTCTTGCTTCCAAAAGGTTTCACACTCACTGGCATAAGCCACAGTTGAAAACAATGCAGTTAACAAAATAAATAATATTTTTTTCATAACTTCCCTTATATTTCTAAATTAATAGGTGGTAAATAATAAACAATAACACTTTAAGTATACAAAAAACTTAAAAATTATTCAAAAAAATTATTAAAATGACTTTTATTAATTAATATTTCAACTTTTCAGTTTAGCTGGATATGGAAAAAATAAAACTCCCAAAATAAGTTGATAGTTTATAAATTTCATCTTATAAAACAACCTAAAATTGGGATTAATAATACTCGTTAAAATAATGCATTTATTTTAATATATTTAATAAATTTGCAATTGTCCTCACCCCAATGCCTGTTGCCCCTGTTGCCCACAAGGCAGTAGCACTTTTACGGAATGTTGCTGAACAATCAATATGTAGCCAATTTTGTTGATAATTTTTAATAAAATATGATAAGAAAGCTGCAGCGGTACTTGCCCCTGCGGTATTAGGTAATCCTGAATTTGCCATATCAGCAAATGAAGATGGGAATTGCGAACGATGAAACTCAGCTAAAGGCAAGCGCCAAAATGCTTCATGTTCAATATTGCTACTAGCTAACAATTGGTTAGCAAAGTTATCATCAAACGAAAGCAATGACTGATAATCATTCCCTACTGCAATTTTAGCGGCTCCAGTCAGTGTTGCGCAATCAATAATATAATGAGGCTTGTCATTATCGGCACAAATTAAACCATCAGCTAAGACTAGGCGACCTTCTGCATCCGTGTTATCAACCTCGACCGTTTTGCCATTACGATAACGAATAATATCGCCTAATTTGAACGCATTGCCACTGACTAAATTATCCGCACAACATAAATAAAGTTTGATACGTTGATTTAAACCACGAGCAATGGCTAATGCTAATGCACTAGTTGCTAGCGCAGCGCCTCCCATATCTGAGCGCATTGATTCCATAAAGTTACTTGGTTTTAAGCTATATCCTCCTGAATCAAAGGTAATACCTTTACCAACTAGGCAGGCTATAATCGGCGATTCAGGATTTTGGGTTGGATTATAATCAAGTTCAAGTAAAGCCGCTGGTCTATCTGACCCTTTACCAACCGTATAAATCCCCATATAGCCATGTTCTTTTAACGCTTCACCCGAAGTGATTTTATAAGTCACATCAGCAGAAAATGAGCCAATTAACTTAGCACTTTGAGTAGCCAATTCAACTGGACTTAATGTTTCGGCTTGTTGATTGACAATATCACGACACCAATCGATAATTGCCAAACGGTGTTTCAATTCTTGTTTATCTTTGTTATTGAGTTTTGCCCACATAACTTTGTTACTGTTTTTGGCATTACGGTAACCTAGCCAAAAATGCCAACATTCTTCTAAACTCCAACCTTCGCCTTTTAATTTAACAGATTTAATGCCTAAGTTATCTAACTTACGCCCTGCTTGTTGAATTGCACTTAAACGGTTTTTTGATTTATAGTGAACCGTTATAGTATCATCCGAAAAGCTCAGTAGCGCATCTACCCCCCAGTATTTTGGAGCAGGATTATCAGAAAGTAAAATAGATAACGTTGACATAGTAATAACCTTAATTATTGATAAAACAAAAACAATGACTTAATTCTAATCAGAAACATGTTAATATAGCAAGCAAAGTTAATAATAAATAAGGGTAAATAATGGCATCGATTGTACCAATAAAAAATGGTGTTAATTTTCGTGACTTGGGTGGAATAAAAACAATGGATGGACGCCAAATACGATCGGGTTTATTGTACCGCTCAGGTGAATTTTCGCGCATTACAGAAAGCGAACAAGTATTTTTATCTAATGAACTAAAAATACACTATATTTTAGATTACCGAGATCAAGATGAAATAGCCCGTTTTCCCGATAATTTATGGCACAATGCCAACTATATTAATGTTCCTGCCAATCCATTAAATGATAAAGTAACCGCCAGTTTAACCACAGAATTAGAAATGCATCCTTTTGTACTTAAGGAACAGTCGCCATATGATTTCATGATTAAACTTTATCAATTATTACCTTTTAATAATGCAGCTTACCAACACTTGGTTTCAATACTATTAAACTCAAAAGGACAACCACTAGTGCAACATTGTGCAGTTGGTAAGGATAGAACAGGTATTGGTGTGGCACTTGTGTTATTTGCCTTAGGTGTTAGTGAAGAAAAGGTTATGCAGGATTATTTACTCACTGAACAGGTATTACACAACTTTCGTGAAAAAATACTAAATCAGTATAAAAGCAAGTTAACACCTGAAGACTTTGAAAAGCAAAAAATAATTTTTGCAGCTAAAAAAGAATATTTAACCGCTGCCATTACCGCAATCAAACAACGTTATAACACCATAGATAATTGGCTAGCAAAAGAGTATCAATTAGATAATAACAATAGAAAAACCCTACAAGATATTTATTTAATTTAAATCAAGAAGGTAAATAACTTAGGTTTATTTTAAGATGGTTTTTCAAAAAAATGAATGAAAAGTGAAATAATAAAAGTAGCAATGTGAGGTAAGTTAGATGTTAACAAAAGAAATGGTCAAAAAACTCAATGACCAATTAAATTTAGAATTCTATTCTTCAAATCTTTATCTACAAATGAGCGCATGGTGCGATGATCAAAATTTTCCCTCTTTTGGTAAATTTCTAAGAGATCACGCTGGCGAAGAACGTCAACATATGGAACGACTATTTAATTATGTTTTAGATTGTGGAGCATTAGCGCTGATCGGCAAAATTGATGCACCAGAATCAAAATTTAAATCATTATTAGAAGTTTTCCAAGTTGCTTATAAGCATGAGCTAAAAATTACTAAAGAAATTAATGGGTTGGTTGATTATGCTTTAACACAAAAAGATTTTTCGACGTTTAACTTTTTGCAATGGTATGTATCAGAACAACATGAAGAAGAAAAACTCTTCAAAAGTATTGTCGATAAACTAGAATTAGTTGGCGAAAATAAACGCGATCTATTCTTTATGGACAAAGACTTCAATAAAACGTTAAGCGAGTCAGGCTTACTTAGTACAAGCAAATAATCAACAAATTGTATCTATGTGCCACATTAATGGTGTGGCAATGTTCTATTCTTTAATATTGCAACCTCAATTGTGTAACCGGCACATTACAATTAACCGCAAGGTGGATATCATCAATTTGTTGATATTGAAAATAAAAATGGTTAGCAAAAGGCGCACTGATCATACCGTTATCTAAATCGACATTAACCGACTTAATTTGCCAAACACCTTTAGCATATAGCTTTAATGCAGATTCCTTCAATGTCCAAAGCTGCCAAAAAGCCTTTAGAGAATCACCTTGTTTAATCATCCATTGATACTCAGAATCCGCAAAAAAGTGTTTAGCAACATTTAGATAATTTCTACGTGGACGAGCCACTTCGATATCTACCCCCACCTTGCCTGCTAACGAGATCGCCACAGCTACATGATCTTGGCTATGACTGATATTAAAATCGGGCAAAGAATATTCGAAAAAACAGGGGCGACTATTATCGCCAATTATTATTTTAGGTAATATTTCAATATTACAATACTGTTTTAACAAACTAGCAAGAATTGAACGGCAAACTAAAAATTGTTTACGACGTGACTCATTTAATTGTTTGGCATCCTCAAGAAGTTGTTTTGGCAGCAGTGAATAATTCACTGTTGCAGTATTTAAATTGGCTATTTGCACTATCAGCATTATGGGTTAATCATTATGAATAAAAATTATTTTTTACTATTTTAACAGCATGCTATGCTAACTGTTATTAAAATTTATAAAGTCGCAAAAGGAATCATCATGTCATTATTAACAAAGTTGGTTAATGCAGGGCGTAAAAAGCGTTATACACAAGGCGCCGTCAATTCAGTGATTCAACGAGCCTCATCGCTAGTTTTTGATCATGTTGCGGCAAAAAAAGAAGCCACTGAAAACCGAACTAATGGTTCGCTCTTTTATGGGCGGCGTGGTACGCTAACTCACTTTGCGTTACAAGATGCTATGATCGAAATTGAAGGTGGTGCTGGTTGCTATCTTTACCCTTGTGGTGCAGCAGCCATAGCTAACGCTATTTTAGCATTTGTTAAAGCAGGCGATCATATTTTAGTGTCTGAAGCAGCATACGAACCAACCCAAGAATTTTGTCGGCATATTTTAAACGATTTGGGGATCAAAACTAACTACTTTTCACCATTAATTGGTCAATATATTACTAAGCAGATTAAACCCAACACCAAAGTTGTTTTTTTAGAATCACCAAGCTCAATTACTATGGAAGTGCATGATGTCCCTTCTATTGTTAAAGCCATTCGCAGTGTCAACCCTGAAATTATTATTATGATGGATAATACCTGGAGCGCTGGTGTGTTATTTAAAGCTTTAGATCATGGTATTGATATTTCAATCCAATCTGGCACAAAATATTTAGTAGGGCATTCCGATGCGATGTTAGGTACTGCTGTTGCCAATGAACGTTGTTGGGACACCCTGCGTGAGCGTTCTTATTTAATGGGACAAATGTGTGACGCAGATACTGCCTATATGGCTGCTCGTGGTTTACGTACATTAGCAGTAAGGCTAAAACAACACCACAAAAGTGGCATAAAAATTGCTAAATGGTTAGCTAATCATCCTAAAGTTGCTACTGTTAATCATCCTGCATTAACAAGTTGTAAGGGTCATGAATTTTTTCAACGCGACTTTACCGGTGCTAGTGGTCTATTTTCGTTTGTACTGAAAGATCGCCTAACTGATGTCCAATTATCAGATCTGCTGGATAATTTGACTCACTTTTCAATGGCTTATTCATGGGGAGGATTTGAGTCACTAATTTTGGCAAATCAGCCTGAAGAATTAATCAAAATTAGACCCATATCAGGAGTAAATTTTCAAGGAACATTAATTCGATTACATATTGGACTTGAAGATCCTAATGATTTAATTGCAGATTTATCTGCTGGATTAGATCGTATTAATTTACATAAAAATAAAACTAACGCCCTGCAATCATTAGTATAGGCAGATAGAAATGAATAATTATCACCAATTAGCAATTGATAAAACGATCAAAAAGGCAATTTTACACAGTGTAAAAAGCCGCCGTATTTTACTGGTTGCTTATAGTGGCGGTGTAGATTCATCGGTATTATTACATGCACTAGTCAAAATCAAACAACAGCAATTACCTGATTTACAACTTCGCGCTATTTATATTCATCACGGCTTAAGCAAAAATGCGGATTATTGGGGCACTCATTGCCAACAACAATGTCAAACATGGCAAGTACCATTAATAATTGAAAAGGTAAAGATCAATCGCCAAGCGGGCAATATTGAAGAGCAAGCTAGAAACGCTCGTTATCATGCTATTTATTGTCACTTAAAAGAGAATGAATTCTTATGTACAGCACAACATTTAAATGATCAGTGTGAAACATTTTTTTTAGCTCTAAAACGTGGCAGTGGTCCAACAGGATTAGCTGCCATGCCCCAAGAAAACGGACAACATCTTCGCCCATTATTAACTATTTCACGTACACAAATTGAAGAATATGCCCAATATCATCAGCTAACTTGGATAGAAGATGAAAGTAACCAAGATGATCACTATGACCGTAATTTTTTACGCTTACATATATTACCTACACTAAATACACGTTGGCCACACTTTTCGCAAATGGTGGC
Organism: Gilliamella sp. wkB18; assembly: GCF_001690875.1. NCBI lineage: Bacteria > Pseudomonadati > Pseudomonadota > Gammaproteobacteria > Orbales > Orbaceae > Gilliamella > Gilliamella sp. wkB18. The sequence continues at coordinate 12,670 of NZ_LZHM01000079.1, read as the reverse complement.
ACGTAGTGCTGAATTATGCCAGCAACAAGAAGCACTACTTAACGAACTGCTTTTAGCTGATTTTAAACAAATCACTACAGAGCAAGGGCTGCTATGTCTAACACCATTATTTGACTATTCAGAATATAAACGTAACGCCATTTTACGCATGTGGTTTCGCTCTCAACAAATCAGCATGCCAAGCCAACAGCAACTAGCTTTAATTTGGCAAACTGTTGCTTTAGCTAAAGAAGATGCTAACCCCCAATTTATATTACATAACCAACAAATTCGTCGTTATCAAAATCAGCTTTATCTATTACCACTATATCAAAATATTGAACAGCAAGTTCTAAATTGGGACTTGACCTTACCATTAGACCTACCTGATAAAGTCGGACAATTACAGGTGAATAATCAAACGAATTTATCCTGCCGCTCACCACAAGCAGACGAAAAAGTCACCGTACGATTCCATGCTCAAGGGAAATTGCAAATTGTGAATAGACAAGGCTCAAGAGCAATAAAAAAACTCTGGCAAGAATATAATATTCCACCTTGGATGCGAACACGTATTCCTTTGATTTATTATAATGAACAACTTATCTGTGCTGTAGGCATTTTTGTTACTAAACAAGGGCTAGGTTCACAAATCGGTTTTAAACTAACCACCTAACGTTAAACCAAAATAAATAAGGAGGCAAATTCTCCTCCTTAATTAAAATTTTTCAATTATTATAATTTATGATCTAACCTTCCAACGTTTAAGTAAAAGTGCATTGGTTACAACGCTAACACTACTTAACGCCATAGCGGCACCAGCTATCATTGGATTTAAAAATCCCAATGCTGCTAGCGGAATACCGATTAAATTATAGAAAAATGCCCAAAATAGATTTTGTTTAATTTTATTATAGGTTCGGCGCGAAATATCAATCGCATCAGCAATCAAAAACAGATTACCACGCATTAGAGTAATACTTGCTGCATGCATAGCCACATCAGTACCTGTGCCCATAGCAATACCAACATCGGCAGCCGCCAAGGCTGGAGCATCATTAATACCATCTCCTACCATTGCGACTGTCTTATTGCCCGTTATATCTTCACTTTGTTGTAGCTGATAAATATAGTTTGCTTTATCTTGTGGTAATACTTCAGCAATAACCTTATCTAAGCTTAACTGCTGACCAACATAATTAGCTGCTTTCTGATTATCCCCTGTTAACATAACGGTTTTTACATTTAACTGATGCAATGCTTGAATAGCTTTTTTGGCTTCCTCTTTTATTACATCGGCAAAACCTAAGAGTGCTAATATCACTACATTACCTTCTGATTGCTGTTTCGCTAAAAATGAAATGGTATAACCTTTACTCGATAACTGATTAATTTTATCGTCCATGCCAACAAAATAAGCATTTAGTGATTTCATCCAACGCAAACTACCTAAATAATATTCGGTATTATCAACGGTTGCCATAACCCCTGAACCAGCTACCGAAGTAATATTTTGAGCATAACGATACTCTTTAGCTTTATTTAAAACAGCTTTAGCAAGTGGATGCTCACTACCTGATTGTAATGATGCAGCGAGCGATAAAATTTGATCGGGCGTCTCGCTACCCATAACATCCATTTCCACTAATTCAGGTTTACCAATGGTTAATGTGCCTGTTTTATCAAATGCAACCATATTAATATTATGCAGTGTTTCTAATGCCTCGGCGTCTTTAATTAAAATGCCATGACGAGCAGCCACTCCTGTACCAACCATAATTGCTGTTGGTGTTGCCAAGCCTAATGCACAAGGGCAAGCAATCACTAACACAGCCACCGCATGAAGTAATGCTTGTTGCCAATCATGCGATATCACCCCCCAAGCCAATAACGTAACAAGTGCAATCAATAAAATCACTGGCACAAAAATAGCGCTGATGCGATCAACAACTCGTTGGATTGGTGCTTTCTTAGCCTGAGCAGATTCAACCATTTCAATAATTTTGGATAAAGTAGAATCCGCTTGAATCGCTGTGGTTTTAACGATAAGTAACCCTTCGCCATTAATCGTACCGCCAGTAACAACATCATTAACGGTTTTACTTACCGGAAAACTCTCACCTGTTAGCATTGATTCATCACTACTAGATTCACCTTCAATCACAACGCCATCAACGGGAATGCGCTCTCCAGGCTTAATAATAACAATATCATCCACTTTAACTTGGTTAATAGGTAAACTTACTTCTTGATTATCACGCCTTACTAAAGCAACATCAGGACGTAGCGCAGACAGAGATTCAATGGCTTGTGTGGTTTGATGTTTAGCTCTTGATTCTAACCACTTACCAAGCAAAATTAAGGTAATAATAATAACTGATGATTCAAAATAAAGATGCTCATCATTGCCCATTATAAATTGATAAACCGATAACCCATATGCCGCACTAGTACCAATGGCCACTAATAAATCCATATTGCCTGACAACGCTTTAACCGCATTAAAACCGCTTCGATAAAATTTAGCACCCAGTCCAAATTGCACAATAGAGGCAATAACCAATTGTAACCAAGCTGGCATCATCAAATGAAACCCAAAAAGTTCTAATAACATAGGTAACACAAAAGGAATGGCTAAAATAACAGAAATCACAATCGGCCAAATAGGTGCTTGTTTTTTAACTTTCTTTGTACCTGATTGTTGATCTGAAATTTTAATAGCACGATAGCCTGCTTTATCAACCGCAGACATCAATGCTTCAAGTTTAACATGGGGATCTGCATTAATAGTTGCTTTCTCAGTTGCCAGATTAACACTGATATCAATCACACCATCAACTTTTTTAATCGCTTTTTCTACACGACTAACACAAGAGGCACAACTCATTCCTTCAATATTAAGATCATATTGTATTGTCTTCATAAAATGCAGCCTTAATTTTTATACCATTATTGATTAGTATATACTCAAAATTAATAACAATGCAGAAAAATACTAGACAGATCGCAAGAGTTTAACTTGCGATCAAAATAAGGGGAAATAAAAAAATAAAATTAGTTACGTAATTTTTCGGGCCACTCATTTTGAGTAGAAACTAATAAATCCTTAACAATTCTAGGATTACCCGCAACAATATTACCCGAAACCATATAATTATTGCCACCTGCAAAATCGGTAATAACGCCACCTGCCTCACGCAAAATCAACTCACCGCCAGCAATATCCCATGGTTTTAAGCCAATTTCAAAAAAGCCATCTAAACGACCTGCAGCAACATAGGCAAGATCTAAAGCGGCAGAACCAGTACGACGAAAATCGCCACATCTAACAAATAATTTTTGTAATACGCCAAAATAACTATCGCTATATTGTTTAGCTTTAAACGGAAAAGCCATTGCCAGCACGCTACCATCTAAATCTTTCGCATTACTCACTCGAATACGATAACCATTAAGTTGAGCGCCTTTACCACGAGCAGCCGTAAACAGCTCATTACTCATTGGATTATAAACAACAGCAATTTCGGTCTTACCTTTAACACGAGCTGCGATAGACACTGCAAAATGAGGGATATTTTTAATAAAATTGGTCGTACCATCAATTGGGTCAATTATCCACTGAGTATCGGCATCATTACCTTTAGCTAAGCCGCTTTCTTCGGCAATGATAGTATGGTCAGGATAAGCTTTTTTAATTGTTTCAATAATCAAAGCTTCAGCCGCACGATCGGTATTAGTGGCAAAATCATTAGCGCCTTTGGTTTCGATTTCGATTGAACTAGGGTTTTCATAAGCCTTGATGGCTACATTACCTGCTTTACGAGCAGCACGAATAGCAATATTAAGCATCGGATGCATAATTTTCTTCCAATTGATGATGTTAAAGAACGAAGTAGGCTAGTATGGCACTTGTCATACTAAAAGACGTTACTAGTATAAAACTTTTGTCTTATCTTTACTAGCTTATGTTGGCATTGATAGGTAAAAAACATAACGTTTAAAGATTTTTATTATTTTATTGAAAAGATAAAAATTAGAACAACCAAAATAACTAGCTTAATTTTTTCTATTGCTCATTATTTTTATATAGAAAAACATAGAGGTACATCACCTAAATCACAAAGTGTAAATTGCAACCTTGTTTTGTTTATTTTTTATAAAATAAATGTAGACAATCGCTCCAGTTATACATTAATATAGTAATCGTAAATTTTATGTAAGCGTTATTATAATTTGTTATGAAGCTGTTATCGAAGATTAAATTACAACTATCTATACTTCTAATTTTGTCCCCTGCGTTTTTGTTTGCTGCATTACCGCCAGCACCACAAACTTTAAATGACCAGCAACTTATTCGCCAGCAAGAACGAGAAAAAGCCTTGCAAGAAACATTAACGCCAGAATCGCCTAATATCCGCTTATTATCCCCAACAACTAGTGTAAATGAGCTTAACTTTCCGACTGAAGATTTATGCTTCAATATTAACCATGTTGAATTGATTGATCGCGATAAATTACCTTGGTACATTCCTTTAAATAAATTAGCCCAACAAGCCGAACAACACTGTCTAGGTGCACAAGGGATTAACCTCTTAATGAGTGCCATACAAGATCGGTTAATTAGTTATGGCTATATTACCACTCGATTAGTGGTACCCGAACAAGATATAACAAGTGGTAATCTAAAACTTTTACTCGTCGAAGGTAAAATTAGACATATTTATTATGATAATAAGAGCGATAAATACGCCCAACTATTTACCGCTATTCCTGCTCACGAAGGTCATACTCTAAATTTACGCGATATAGAACAAGGGCTTGAAAATTTACAGCGCTTACCTACTGTTAATGCTCAAATGCAACTTATTCCCGGCGATAGACCTGGTGAAAGCGATATTGTGATAAATCGTGAACAATCAAAAATGTGGCGATTAGGACTATCGCTTGATGATTCAGGCACCAAAACGACAGGAAGAGATCAAGGTGGAGTCACCTTATATTTAGATAATTTACTTTCGTTAAGTGATTCTTTTTATTTATCAGGTGGTCACGATTTAAATGGCAAATCAAAGTATGGTTCACGCAACTATTTAATATCCTATTCAATACCTTTTGGTTATTGGCTATTAAATACTTCAATATCCGGCAACAAATATCATCAAAATGTCGCAGGACAAGAAGTCGATTACAAATACAGCGGTCGAAGCCGAAACGTAAACATACAGTTAAGTCGAGTTATTCACCGTAACGAATCACAAAAAACAACCTTAAGTTATGGTATTACACTGCGACAATCACATAACTATATTGATGACACTGAAATTGAAATTCAACGCCGAAAAACCACCTATTGGCATATAGGTCTACAACATCGACACTATATTGACGATATTACATTAGATGCAGGTTTCACCTTCCAAAAAGGGGTGCGTTGGTTCAATGCAGAAAAAGCCCCAGAGGAATATGATACTGAAGATTACGCTACAGCCCTAGCTGAGATACTGCAATTTAACTTTTCATCCAACATTCCTTTTAGACTGGCGGAACAACAGTTTTATTACCGTTTGGATTATCAAGGACAGTACACACGAAAAGGGCATCTAACCTCGCCGGATCAGTTTTCTATTGGTGGGCGTTGGAGCGTGCGTGGCTTTGACGGAGAATTAACTTTAAAAGCAGACCGAGGTTGGTATGTTCGTAATGAACTTAGCTGGCTGGCTCCTTATAACCATGAAGTCTATTTAGGCATTGACACAGGTGGCGTTTCAGGAAAAGCTAGTGAATACTTACTTGGTCGGCATCTAACCGGTAGCGTAATAGGTCTACGTGGTAGTAATTATGGTATGTACTACGATCTATTTGCAGGCACTCCAATTCGAAAACCCAAAGGGTTTAAAACTAATCCATTAGCATTAGGCTTTTCACTAAACTGGAATTTTTAATCCTTCCTTTTCACAACATTTATTTAAATAAATATTCAGGTAGTAAAGAAAAGAAAGCCGTTAAATAAGGAATATATAACTATGAACAAAAACTTATATCGTGTTATTTTTAATAAGAAACGTGGCATGCAAATGGTGGTTGCTGACATTGCAAAAACACCAACCGGCAATGAAAAAACGACATCGACCGGTCAACATCCACATCAAACAGTTTTTGCTCAGCTAAAACCTGTTGCCTTTTTAATGTCTATCTCATTAAGCTTTGTCAGCATTAGCTTGCCGGCTTATGGCAGCTATATTATTGCCGATCCACAAGCAAATAAAAAGCAACAAGCACAAGTTACCGCAACGGCTAATGGTGTAACCCAAATCAATATACAAACGCCAAATAGCAAGGGAATATCACATAATAAATACATCCAATTTGATGTTTCACAGCGTGGCGTAATCTTAAATAACAGCAGAAAAATCAATCAAACACAGCTAGCCGGATACGTGCAAGGTAACGAATTTTTAAAAACCTCTGGGCCTGCTAGAATCATTTTAAATGAAGTTAACTCACGCAACCCAAGTCAATTAAATGGCGTGATTGAAGTTGCGGGACAAAAGGCACAAGTGGTGATAGCTAATCCATCTGGCATCACCTGTAATGGCTGTGGTTTTATCAATGCCAGTCGCAGTACGCTAACGACAGGAAAACCGATAATTGAAAATAATGATTTAACGGGGTATCAAGTAGAGCAAGGCCATATTGCAGTAACAGGAAAAGGGCTAGACAGTTCAAGACAAAGTTATACGGATTTAATAGCTCATTCGGTATCAATAAACTCAGCAGTATGGGCAAATGATTTAAATGTGATAGCAGGACGAAACAAAGTAAGCCTTGACACACAAACGGTAACTGCATTGGCGGAAAATGGTAACGCAAAACCCGAAGTAGCCTTGGATGTTTCGGCGCTTGGTGGTATGTATGCAGGTAAAATCCGGCTGGTTGGGACAGAAAAAGGAGTTGGAGTGCATAATGCTGGGGCGCTAAGGGCAAGCATAGGCAACCTTATTATCAGTGCTGATGGCAAAATCAAAAATACAGGGGCATTACAAGCTAAAGGTGATATCAACTTAAGTAGCCAACACACCATCAGTAACAACAAGCACATTTACAGCCAACAAAATATTCAATTAAACGCCCAAAAATCGATTACTAATGAGGGCTCATTAATTGCTCAAAATAATGTCGAGCTTAAGGCCTCAACAATAAATAGCAATAAAAGCAGTACGGTTGCTGCGGGCGTTGACGAACAAGGACTGTTAACTAAACAAGGTAATATTGCCGCCACGGCCAAGAATATTTTATTAACGGGCAAAAATTTAGCAGGTCAACATATTATCGTAAATGCGCAACAAAATGTTGACCTTGCAAGCAGCCAAAATAGTGCTAAATCTATGACGGTGACAGCTGAAAATATCAACCTCAATGCAGCCAAAATTAATAGCAAAGAAAGTATCAATTTAAATGCTAATAATCTGATTGATAGTCATTATTTACAAGCTAAAACCAATGCAACATACTCTGCTAAGGCAAACATAATAGATAACCACCAAGCGATTATACTGGCTGATGAAAATATCGTATTTAACGCTAATAAAATAAATAACGCACAAACAAAACTTAATGCAGGCAATGCAATTAATTTTAATGCTAATCAATCAATCGACAACAATAATGCCATCTTACTAGCCAAAGGGACCATTAATCTTCAGGGGGCAGATATAAAGAATAATGAATCATCACTAATAAGTAATGATCATTTGCAAATAAAGGCCAATACATTAGAAAACAGAAAATCAACCCTGCAATCAAAAAAATATTTAACTATTGATAGTCATCTTTTTGATAATCAACAAGCTGAGTTATTAACAGAAGATACGTTGACCATCCACGCTAATCAAATGAATAACCAAAAAGCGGCGTTAAGCGCAAAAGGTGATATTAATATTAACAGTGAGCTAGTTGATAATCATTCGTCGACATTTCTTTCTGAAAAAACAATTAATATCAAAGTTAAAAAACTCCTTAACCAATATGCAAAATTTACCGCACTGCATAATATCGCTATTAATGGGCAACAGGTTAATAACCAATCTGCAGAATTAAAGTCTAATGGGTATTTGTTAATTAATTCAGCCGAACAAAACAATCAATCCGCACAATTATTAACTAATTCTGGCTTAACACTGCAAGGTAAAAATATAAATAATAATAATGCCGAGCTCAGCGCTAGCGATCGCATAGCGATAACAGCTGAGCAACTATGGGTTAATGAGGGCGTATTAGTTAGCAATAATGATATCCATATTACAAGTTCGCATATTGATGCGCAAAAATCAAAAATTAAAGCAAAAGGGAATATAAAACTTAACGCATCAGATTATATTGATGCCACGAATGGCTTAATGGTGAGTGAAAAACAGACAACCATTGAAGCAAACACAGTTAAATTAAATGAAGCAACCTTAAGTGCAAAAGATGACATCGCCGTTACAGCAACTTCACAATTAGAGAATAACAACGCAAAATGGATTAGTGAAGGCAATATTAGTGCTAATGCACAAACGATTAATAATCAAAATTCATCAATATCCAGTTACAAAAATATTTATTTTAAAGCGCCTCATTTAAATAACCATAGCAGCAAATTGCTCAGTTACGGAACTATTGAATTAGCGTCAAACAAGGTCAATAACCAAAACACCCAAATCAATGCACAAGCAGACATTCATATTCAGGCTGACGATATTGATAACCAAAATGCACAAATCATTAGCCAGCGTTTGATAAATATTGAAGGTAAAAACATTGATAACCGTCATTTAGCCATACAATCGGGTAAGGCGCTATCTATAATAGCGACCAATAAATTGGACAATGCGGATGCAACTCTCATTTCCGGTGATAAACTGAAGCTTGAGTCACAGTTAGTTAATAATCAACGTTCGAAAATCAAGTCTGGTCATGACCTGACTATGCAAGGTAAAACCATTGATAACCAACATAGCACCATAATTGCGACAGGCGATGTTGCATTTAATGCGGATGAGCAATTAGATAATCAAAACGCTGATATTCGAACGCAAAATAAAATCACTATGGCTGCCAAGCAAATTAATAATCAAAATAACTTATTGGTAGCAGGTAACGAAGTCACCCTTAATGCTGATGAACTTAATAGCCAGTCATCCAAATTAAAAGCTGAGGATAATATTCGCATAAAAGCCAAAAAGCTTAATAGCGCATCGGTCAAATGGGTTAGTCAAAATGCCATTATTATTGATAGTGATGACATTGATAATCATTCATCTGTATTCAAAGCCGATAATGGTATTACCGTCAAAGCCGATAATTTAAATAATAATGAAGCAACCTTGATATCGGGCGGTCAATTATCACTAACAACTAAAAAATTAGCTAACCAATCTGCTTATTTTAATGCAGAAAAAGGCATTGATATTCAAAGTACTGTATTTGATAATCAATCAGCGACATTAATTACTAATGATTCGATACGCATTGAAGCCAATAAAACGAACAATCAAAATAGCACATTATCCGCTAAGCAAAATATCACTGCCAATAGCGATGAAATAAATAATCAAAACGCTTTATGGCTAGCTGATAAACACATTACGATCCACGCCAACAACCTTGATAACAACAATACCGCCTTACAAGCCAAACAAGGCATACAAATGGATATTAAGGTTAATTTAGCCAACCAACATGCAACGATTATCTCAGGGCAAGATGGTCTCATCATTCATGCCGATTCTTTAAATAATGAAGACGCCGAATTAAGCAGTAAGGGCTTATTGGCAATCACAGCCAATGATGTGAATAATCACCAAGCACAATTGGTCGCAGAAAGCGACCTAACAATCCAAGCAAATCATATCAATAATCAGTCTGCTGATATTCAAGCTAAAGGTAATGTTACCTTAGATGGGCAAATCATTGATAACCGACAAGCCAAATTATTAAGCACAGGCGATATTCGATTACATGCAAAAAATCATTTAACCAATAATCATGCCAAGCTCATAGCGATGCAACAAATTCAATTGCAGTCCAATGGCGCTATTGATAATCAACACTCAACAACAACGGCCAATAATGGCATTTTAATTGAAGCCGATTCGATTAATAATAGCCAGTCCAAACTTGAAACAGCAAATTTATTAAAGATTATTGCAAACACCATTACTAATCAGAAAGCTAAATTTAATGCAGGAAAAATTGAGCTAAAAACACAATCACTTGAAAACCAACAAGCCGATATCATTGCCAAAACGTTATTGCAGATTCAAGCCGATAAAATAGCCAACAGTCAAGCCCGTTTACTAGCCAATGATATTGCCATTAACGCCAACCAACTTAGTGGCGATGGAGAACTGCTTGCTGAAAACAATATTGAGCTTAATTTAACGCATGGGTTTGATAACAAAAACAGCTTGCTAGCCAATAAAGATATTTTCATCAACGCAAGTCACATTACCAATGACGGCAAAATCTCATCAGGTCAAGCCATTACCCTTAAGAGTGATAAAATTAAAAACACAGAAAAGGGCATTATCGAATCCGAAGAAATCAACACCAATAGTCGTTTATTGGAAAATAAAGGGCTTATTGATGGCGGTGAGGTCAATTTGAACGCTTGGCAGCGTTTTGACAATCTAAATGGTGCCCGTTTATACGGGGATTGGATTTCTATCAAAGCTTATGAAGTGAACAACTTTACCCCTTCGTTAAAAAGCCCCATTGCACCAACCATTGCGGCAAGAGAAGGACTTTTATTAAATGTCAACACGTTAAATAACACCAATCACGCTCTGATACTCAGCTTAGGGGATATGTACATTGAGGGGCAAACATTAAACAACCACTCAGCACGGATTGAAGCGGCTGACGATATGGTCTTAAAAGTTAACCGCATTAACAACATTAATGACCATATTGAAACCGAAGAGGTCTTAGTCGGTAGTCAACATATTGTTGAATATTCCCCACTCGGTGATGCAAGGCGATATAAACCCGATGAAGTCAGCATTCGTACTAGCCCTAAAAAACGGCACAACTACCCTGTTTTGCATTCAAATAATGGTGCTTTTGATTCCACTCATAAGTATTACGAATATGATTACACAAGAAATATTTATGAAACTAAAATCAAAAGTACCGCGCCTGCAGAAATCATCTCTGGTAAAGATTTACGTATACAATCTGACCATTTAGAGAATGATAATAGCAAAATTGTTGCCGGTAATGCCCTAGACATTATGACCGGCACACTCAATAATCACTCATTAAAAGGTCAGCGCACCGTTTCCGATACTGGTAATGCAATTTATCATTACCGAAAAAAAGAGACAAAAAAAGGGAAAGCCGTATATAAAAAAAGAGCAAAATGGAGCGACTATAAAAACCAATTCATCACCACTATCGATCTTGAGCATGCCAAAATAGAGTCCCATACCAATGTAGATAAAACGCAAGTTAATTTACAGCAGCGAACAGAGGAAAAAGTTAACGTAGGTCACATTGTTAATCCGATTGTTACCGAGGTTAAAACAGAAAAACACCTCGACAATTCACTTGAAGATATCATCAACGATGGTAAAGAAAAAGGCAATATCAATATTTCAACCGAACACCCATTGGATGATTTGCCGATCACAAACCCTATCATTCAATCCGATAACGTTGAAAAACCAAACACATCAATTATTGACACCAATCAAAAAGTGACCAGCAAAGATAGTCAGCATTATGCTGATTCAATCACCTTTGTTGAGCCTAATTTGACCTTACCCAAAAATAGCTTATCAATCATTAACAAAGATCCACAAAGTCATTATTTAGTCGAGACCGACAGCCGTTTTACCAATCGCAGAAAATGGTTAAGTTCTGATTACATGCTCAACCGCTTGCGGGTTGATCCAAATAACATCCAAAAACGGTTAGGTGATGGTTATTATGAGCAACAGCTTATCCGAGAGCAAATAACTGCCTTAACGGGTCATCGTTATATTGGCGATTACACCAGTGACTTGGAGCAATATAAAGCACTGATGAATGCAGGAGTCGAATTTGCTAAGCAGTACGGATTATCGATAGGTACCTCGCTATCTGCGGAACAAATGAAAGCCTTAACCAGTGATATTGTTTGGCTGGAAAGTAAAACGGTCATGGTTGATGGACAACCGGTATCGGTATTGGTACCACAAGTTTACCTTGTTAACCGCCCGCAATTAACAACGGACGGGGCATTATTATCGGGTAAAAGTGTCACAGTAATAGCAAAAGATGACATTGAATCCTCGGGGGCGATATTAGGTAAAAAACGGGTAGCGCTATTAGGGGATAATGTCAATAACCAAGGTCTGATTGATGCGGGCGCCATCATTATTCAAGCGAAAGATAGCATCAACAGCAGCGGCAGATTAAATGCGGATAAATTGGCATATTTACAAGCCAATAACGACATCAACTTAAATAGCACCACCTCAACCACCGAAACGCATTACGGTGCGAGCAAAAGTAAAAACACCGTGATTGACCAAATTTCAACTATCAACGTCAATGATGGTGATATTTCCTTAAAAGCAGGACATGACATCAACTTAGGCGCGGCCTTATTGGTCAATGGCGGTGAAGACGGCGTCACTAACGTGATTGCGGGGAACGATATCAATTT
>NZ_LZHM01000078.1:0-1567 GCF_001690875.1 Gilliamella sp. wkB18 | reverse complement strand
AAAAAATAAGTAAACTAATCCAAGTCAAAATCCCCCGAAAATTTTCAAACATGCCGCCACGGATCTCTAAATAGCGATCGTTATAGGCGTAGTAAGGTCCTATTGGTCTGGGGTTATTACTGACGGATTCTTGAGTGTAGTTTTTTTGGACTTCTTTTAGCGTCATATCGCCACTGGTATAGCCCATTTTTAATTTTTTGCGGGTTTCGGCTTTTATGGCGCTACCAAACCACAATAAAAATTCACCAACGTACATCGATTTTATATCCTGTTGTTATTGTTTTAAAACGTGTTTTTATATTATGAATTTCCATAATCAACTAACTTTCCTGTTTTTTCGTCACGCACGCTCCATTCCAAACGGCTATCTAATAGGGCTTGTTGTACTTTAGGGGGGTAGTCCGCTAAGGTGGTTTCCTTCGGGATCGGTTTGCCTGCTTTACCGGCTTGGCGTATAACTTTTGGCCATCGCGGTTGCCAACACAGGCATTCCGAAATAAAGTACCCCACCGTGTAAAACGGTAATAAAATTAAAAATACAGGAATAAGCAGTAAATATACCCATGCAGTTGGTGCATTTTTAGCAGCATGGATCATGGGCTTTACATGTCCTTCAAAACCATGAAAGGGCATGGGTAAATGGGTGCTTAGGCGTGGTTTTGGCAAGTTTTCGGGTCCGTGCTCCATATACCGGCGGATAAATTCCCATTCGTCTTTATAGTCTTGAGGGTTATAGGTGTTTTTGCCAATGCCGACGGATTGAGCAACCGGAAAGCCAGTTTTATAAGGGTGAAAAGTAAACAAGTTAACGACATTAGTCCCCCCCATATCCGAGCCGGTTTCGCCAAAGTTGGACGGCATAATATGTTCCCATTTAAATACCACCGTGCCACCGCAATATTTAGGGCGCTGAATATATACTTGCTTTGTAATTCGATTAAACCGTACCCGAATATGACGGATGGTAAACAGCTCAAAACGATAAATATAGCGGAAATAGCGAATCAATAAGTAGGATAAAATTACAGTAATAATTATGTATATTGTTATAAAAAATATCCCAGATATAATACCGTCATCTTCATAATTATATATATTTAAAGCTATTTCAAATCCTAAATTCCAGCTAACATAAGGAATCAAAAAAATAAGTAAACTAATCCAAGTCAAAATCCCCCGAAAATTTTCAAACATGCCGCCACGGATCTCTAAATAGCGATCGTTATAGGCGTAGTAAGGTCCTATTGGTCTGGGGTTATTGCTGACGGATTCTTGAGTGTAGTTTTTTTGGACTTCTTTTAGCGTCATATCGCCACTGGTATAGCCCATTTTTAATTTTTTGCGAGTTTCGGCTTTTATGGCGCTACCAAACCACAATAAAAATTCACCAACGTACATCGATTTTATATCCTGTTGTTATTGTTTTAAATATTATTTTAAATATTGTTTTAAAACGTGTTTTTATATTATGAATTTCCATAATCAACTAACTTTCCTGTTTTTTCGTCACGCACGCTCCATTCCAAACGGCTATCTAATAGGGCTTGTTGTACTTTAGGGGGGTAGT
>NZ_LZHM01000077.1:0-378 GCF_001690875.1 Gilliamella sp. wkB18 | reverse complement strand
GGATAGTTTTAAATTAAGCTCATTATTGGCGGCGATTTTATCCCATGCATCATCAGGATCAATTTCGCCTTCAATATATTGAATAGTATAAGGATACATATCTTCATAAACCTTACCGACCCTTAAACAAACTGATTTATAACCGCTTGGATTATAATAATCATTGTCATTTTGTATCAAAGTTTTATAATCGGTAAAATCGCACCCTGTCAGTAACGATAACATCAGTAAACTACTACCTAATATTAAGACTTTTTTGATTTGTGTTTTCATCAGTTATTACCTGTTAGTTAAAATTTGTTAATCGATTCTGTCACTGCTTCGGCTTATGGCTCGTATCAGCTGTATATTGGTATGACAGTAAGTATGGAAACACTT